>JAPOYT010000264.1:7031-7969 GCA_026706445.1 Chloroflexota bacterium | reverse complement strand
CAACCTGGCGAGCTTCGCCCGCATCCGCGACACATACGGCAAAATGGATGTCGACCGCGACCGCATCGAGGGCTGGTTCGAGCTTGATCCGCCGAAAATAGTCGAGCGCTTTGGCGGTCAATGGCTCGGCTCCCACTATCGCGCCGGCGACGCCATCATCTTCGGCATGCACACGATGCACGCCTCAACGACCAACCTTACCAACCGTTTCCGCCTCAGTTGCGATGTGCGCTTCCAACCGGCCAGCGAACCCATGGACGAGCGCTGGGCGAAGCACGGCCGCGGTCATTACGCCACCGTCCAGCGCGATATGAAATCCGCCCGTGAACAATGGGGCCTCTAATTTGAGACAGGCTCATTAACGATTTCCCACTGCAGGCCTAATCCATAAACAATCCAAGAATAGAGCGAACCATGCAAATATCGGAATTGAACTGGATGCAGGTCGAAGAATTCCTCGCATCCGATGATCGCTGCATCCTGCCAACCGGCAGCACCGAACAGCACGCCTACCTGAGCTTGACCGTCGACACCATCCTTTCCGCGCGCCTCGCGCAAGAAGTTGGCGGTTTAGGCGCCGTGCCAGTCTATCCCGTGATTCCCTACGGCTTGGCGCAGCAATGGACCGCATTCCCCGGCACCGTAACCCTCCGCATCGAGACCTACCTGGCGCTCATCCGCGATGTGCTGGATAGCATCCGCCGCGCCGGCTTCCGCCGCATTCTGCTAATCAACGGCCACGGCGGCAACGCGCCCGCGCAAGGCATGCTGCGCGAATGGATGATGGACAATCCCGATTCAACGGTCAAATGGCACAACTGGTACAACGCGCCCCGCACCTGGGCGAAAGTAATGGAAACCGACCCCATCGCCTCGCACGCCTCCTGGATGGAAAACTATCCCTGGACGCGCCTCCCCGGCGTCTCCGTGCCCTCCGA
>JAPOYT010000264.1:0-6977 GCA_026706445.1 Chloroflexota bacterium | reverse complement strand
ATTTCGCTTGCAAACGGCAGCCGCACAACCAACGAAGACGCAGCCTCAATCTCGGCCTCCGAGCAAAAGTCGCAGACCGATCTGGATAGCCTGAGGACCCTCAACCCAGCGAAGACCCGGCAACTCCTCGGCGACGGCAATATGGGCGGCTTGTACCAACGCGCTGACGAAGAAATGCTGGAGATTTGGCAGGTGGCGGTCGCCGAGACGCTCGCCTTGCTCGAAGGAGGATGGGACTGATGCGAATCGTCATTTGGGGCGCCGGCGCCATCGGCGGTACTTTGGGCGCCTACCTGATTAAAGCCGGCCACGATATTCTCTTCGTCGATATCGTGGAATCCCATGTGCAAGCGATCAATCAGAGCGGCTTGCGGATTAACGGTCCGGTTGATGAATTTACAGTGAGCGCCGAGGCGCTGCCGCCACATCAGTTGTCCGACCAATTCGAGGCGATCCTTCTTTGTACCAAATCGCAGCACACGCGATCCGCAACTGAAGCGCTCGCGCCCTTCCTCGCAGCAGACGGCTTCGTGATGTCCGTCCAAAACGGTTTGAACGAACTAATCATTGAAAGGTTCGTGGGACGCGAACGAACCATAGGCGCTTTCGTCAATTTCAGCGCCGATTATCATGCGCCCGGCGAGGTCCTCTTCGGCGGTCGCGGCGCCGTCGTCATCGGCGAACTGGATGGCGCCATCACTCCGCGACTCAAACGCATGGAATCAATCTTCCGCGATTTCGACGACAATACACAAATCACCGACAATATCTGGGGCTACCTCTGGGGCAAAGAAGCTTACGGCGCCATGCTCTTCGTGAGCGCGCTCACACATCAATCGATCGCCGAAGCGCTTGCTGACTCCCGCTATCGCCCTGTCTACATCCGCGCGGCGCAAGAGATCCTCCAGCTCGCCGACAAGTTGAACATTGAAGCCTATGGCTTTAACGGCTTTGAACCTGAGGCCTTCCTGGCAGACGACACACAGGGAATCAACCAATCACTAGATACGCTAGTCGCATTCAACAAATTGTCCGCCAAGACGCATAGCGGCATCTGGCGCGACCTCGCCGTGCGCAAACGAAAAACCGAAGTCCTCATGTACGAGCCGCTCCTCGCCGAAGCGGAAAAAGCGGGGCTGGAACTGCCATTGACCCGCCGCTGGATCCAGATGATCCGCGAGATTGAAGACGGCGCGCGTGAGCAAACACTGGCCAATCTCGACGAACTCAATCAGTGATGAAATATGAACATGGCAACCGATAATCCTGTCACAGGCATTCATAAGTACTTCCATGAATGTAATGAGGATAACCATCGTCTAAATGAATTCTCGAAAAAAATGAATTGTGTGTACGAGCGAGCCGGTGGCTCGCCCAATCTTGCCTTAGTGGAGCGCCCATGAACATCCAATTCGCTGGCAAAACCGCAATCGTCACCGGCGCGGCCCACGGATTCGGCCGTGCAATCGCCCTGGCTTTCGCCCAGCGTGGCGCATCGGTCTGGGCTTGCGATCTACTCGCCGACGAACTTGAAGAGACGCGGCAACTTTGCGCCGACGCCGGCGGCCAATGCCAGGTCAGCACGGTTGATGTAAGAAACCGTGACCAGCTTTTTGCCTTCGTCGATAAGATTCTGGCTGCCGATGGCGCCGTGCAGATCCTGGTCAACAATGCCGGCGGCGTCTTGGGTCAGGTAGGGCGCCCGCTGGAAGCAATCAGCGAGAGCGATTGGGACAGTATCTTTCAGGTCAATACCCGCGGCGCCTTCTACTTCGCGCAGGCGGTCGCGCCCAGCATGAAGTCCCAGCGCTACGGGCGCATCATCAATATCTCCAGCGGCGCCGGCATAGGCGTCAGCCTCACCGGCATCCAAGCCTACGCCTCAGCCAAAGCCGCTCAAATCGGCTTGAGCCGACAACTGGCTCACGAATTGGGCGAATGGAACATCACCGTCAACAACATCGCGCCCGGCTTCGTCCTCTCCAACCCGAACTCAATCAAACAGTTTGAATCTTACGGGGAAGACGGTCAGCGCGCGCTCGTCAATCGATTTGCGCTCAAGCGCCTCGGTTCAGCCGAAGACATCGCCAACGGCGTTCTCTTCTTCGCCTCGGACTACGCCAACTGGATCACCGGCCAAGTCCTGCCTATCGACGGCGGCAAACTCTGAATCTGTTCCTAGACGTACCTCGTAGGGGCGACTCTGTGAGTCGCCCGCCATACTCTCCAACCTGTAGACACACGCGCGACAATGCCGCCGCCCACGCAAAATACCTTGCATCCCGCAGGGTTTAGCTCCCCCTCCCTCTTTATGGGGGAGGGGGCCGGGGGATGGGGGTTCCTACCGCCCCTCAAGCGCCTCCAGCACACGCGGCGCCGTCATCGGTGTCTGCGTCATGCGAACGCCTGTAGCATGCGCCACCGCATTGGCGATCGCCGCCACCGTGGGAATCACCGGCGGTTCGCCCACCCCGCGCGCGCCAAATGGACCGCTGACTGAGGGCACCTCCACGATTTGCGTCTGAATCGGCGACGCTTGCACTGCGTCCGGCATCGCATAATCCATCCAAGAGCCGGAAAGCAGCTGGCCCTCGTCGTCATAGCGCATCTCTTCATAAAGCGCCCAACCGACGCCTTGCACCGCGCCGCCCTGCATCTGACCTTCCACCGTCAGGGGATTGATCGCGCGCCCAACTTCCTGCACAACCGCCAAATTCAGCAGATCGACTTCGCCCGTCTCTTCGTCAACCTCCACCTCAGCGATCTGCGCGCAAAACGACGGCGCCCGATCGGTCACCGACTGGCTGCCCGTGCCATGAATTGGATCGTAACGGCCGCCGAAGGTCATCGCCTTGCCCGCCAACTCACCCAGCGCAACCGAGCGATCAGGGAATCCCCGCACCTGGACACGACCATCTACGATCTCCAGATCTTCAGCCGAAACTTCGAATTCCTCCGCCGCGATTGCCAGTGTCTGCCGGCGGGCGTCTTCCGCCGCGCGTATCACCGCATTGCCCAAGGTGTAGAGCGTCTTGCTGCCGCCAACGCCGCCGCCGTATGGCGCGCTATCGGTATCGCTGTAGACGAATCGCACTTTATCGACATCGACGCCATAAGCTTCCGCCGCCAGTTGCGCAAATGATGTTGGCGTCCCGGATAGGTCAGCCGTGCCAATCTGCACCTGCAAAACGCCATCGCGATTCAGCTTGCAGACTGACGCGCCCGGCTCCAAGCCGCCCATCCAGCCACCGATTGCGATGCCGACGCCGCGCCCTTTGCCGCGCGATTCTTCGCGATTTTTCCAAAGTGGATGCTCTTGCGCCGCTTCCAGTGTTTCGACCATGCCGATAACCGCAAAATCTTCGCCATCGGGCGCCGGATCGCCAGTCCGAGCCGCATTCTTCAGGCGCAGCTCAACCGGATCCATATCCAAAGCCGCCGCCGCTTCATCAAACAGGGTCTCCACCGCCATGAAAGCCGTCGGCGACGTGGGCGCGCGGTAAGCGCCAACTGACTGCTTGTTCGTCACCACATTGGTCGATTCCAGCAGCAAATTCGGCGAGCGGTAAAAGCTGGCGAATTGCATCGCCGCGAAGCCGCCTAGCCCGCTCGGATAAATGCCCGTATCCGCCGTCACATCCGATTGCATGGCGATCAGCGTGCCATCGCTCTTGAAACCAAGCTTGCCCCGAATCCGCAACGCCGGCGCCGGATTGGTCGTCAGCAGCTCCTCGCCGCGCGTCAAGATCAAACTGACAGGCTTGCCGACGGTCGTGGCGACCAAACCAACCAAGCCCTCGTACAAGCCAAACTTGGCGCCAAACGCGCCGCCGACCGGCATGCCATACACCGTAACGTCCGACTCCGGCACGCCCAGTACATCAGCCACATCCTCGCGCACGCCAAACGGCGACTGTACGCTGCCCCACATCGTCAAGCCGCCATTTAAGGGATTGGGCTGCGCTACCCAGCCCTGCGTTTCAATCGAACTCTGATGCACCATCGGCGTATCAAAGGCGCGCTCAACAATTACGTCAGCCGCGGCGAAGGCGGCTTCAATATCGCCAGTCTCCATCTTGGTTTGGCCCGCAATGTTAGAAACTTCCTTATCATCATCGTCTTCCGCTTCGCCGCCCGTATCGGCGCCGTGAGCCGCCTCATCGCCGGCGCCAGTCGGTATGCCCGTCGGCCAGACGATATTGGCGCCTTCGGCCACCGCCTCATCCATGGATGTCACCGCTTCCAGCGGCTCATACTCCACTTCAACCAGCTCGGCGCCATCAGCGGCGGCCGCCGCATTGTCAGCCAGCACGATCGCGACCGGCTGACCCACAAAGATGACGCGATCGCGGGCGAGCATTAACCGGGCGCGCGACGACGGCGTCACAGCGGGCAGATCATCGCAGGTCAAGACGCGCTCAACGCCCGGCACGGCAAGCGCCGCGCTCGCATCCACACTCGTGATATTGGCGTGGGCGTAGGCGCTCAAAACGAAGCGCGCATGCAGCATGCGAGCCAGTTTCAAGTCGCCGGTATACTTCAGGTTGCCAGTAACTTTCGCCGGTCCGTCAATCACCGGTGTCCTTTTGCCTACAAATGAGAAATCTGACATTGACAATCGCTCCTTCCAACTAAGGGATGAATACGCAAATCTTGCTAGCGGTGATAACTGTGAATTTGATCACTCCGCCTTACTAGCAAATAACTCAGAGATTCCAAGTAAGTGATGATACTGACTGCTGTATGAAAAAATCGTGAAAAACAACCGAAACTTCGTACGGGCGAGCGCCCTGCTGTGTCTACGCGCAGCGGTAGCTCGCCCTCTCTTGCTATAGATTTCCAATAGCCTTTTACATGACTTACTTAATTCTACTCCTGAGTCCTCTGTGTTCTCTGTGTTGCCTCTGTGTCCTCTGTGGTGAAAATTTCCGTCGTCCTCCACAGAAATCGATTCGCAACAAATCCACCACTCCCCAAATACTAACCCGAGGACGCCAATTCCACCACTTGATAACCTTCGCGCTCCGTGCGCCGGCGGAACAACTCGCTCAGCCGCAGCGTCATAGGACCCGCCGCCCCATTTCCAATCTGCCGGCCGTCAAGCTCGACCACCGGCGCCAATTCCCCCATGGTGCCAGTGCAAAATATCTCGTCCGCCCGATGCGCCTCGCTCAATGAGATATCCTTCACCCGATGCGGGATGCCGTTGTCTTCGCAAATTTCCAGCACCGCCGCCCGCGTGATGCCTTCCGGGCAAGAGCCGGTATCCGATGTCAGCGCCTCGCCATCGCGAACGATGAAGACGTGCGTCGCATTGGTTTCCGCCACGTAGCCCCGATAATCGAGCATCAGCGCGTCATCGGCGCCCGCCGCATTGGCTTGGATCTTCGCCAAAATCGAATTGATCAGGTTGCAGGAATGGATATTCTGATCAACGCAGTCGGGCGGTATGCGCCGAATGCTCGACGTGATCAGCCGGATGCCAGTCTTGTCGTAGACCGGCGGTTTATGCTCGGCCAGCACAATCAAGGTTGGTCCCTGCGTGTTGAGCCGCGTGTCCATACCGCTCGTATACTTGCGGCCGCGGCTCAGCGTCAGACGAATATGCACGCCGTCCGTCATTTCGTTCGCCATCAGCGTCTTGCTGACTTCCCTGATAATCTCGTCATGCGACGGGATCTCGCTGAAAGCCATCGCCTTGGCCGAATCGCGCAATCGATCCAAATGCGGAATGAGCTTAAAAATCCGCCCCTGATACAGCCGCAGCCCTTCCCAAACCGCATCGCCACCCTGCACCGCCGAATCAAAGGGGCTAATGCCAGCTACGTCTCGATGATGCAGCTCGCCATTGATATTGATCAGCAGATCGCTGTTCTTCGGATTGAAACTCTGCTTCATCGCCCTAACCTAAGCAACTCCAAGTAAGTAATGATAGTGACCACCGGATGAAAGAAATCGCCAAAACAATCGAAAAGTTGTACGGGCGAGCCGGCGGCTCGCCCACTCTTGCTGTAAATTTCGGATCACTTTTATCGCATGACTCACCTAATACAGTGCCGCGCCATTTGCTCGTAGAGCGCCCGACATTCATCCAGCAGACCGTTCATCTGGGCGGGCAGCGGCGTATCGTCTTCGACATACCGCGAAAAGCCCGTCGACCGCTCAACCGCCCCATACCAATGTTTCGCCCACACGCCATCGCTGTCCCGCCTTCCCGCCGCCCAGCTCAGCATCGCCCGGTCGAATCCCACATCCAGCGCGCCGCATAGCTTCCGCAGCATCCGCTCCGGATTCAGCAAGACATCCTTCGCCGCAATCACCGGCGGAACCGCTCCAGTCATGTCACGCGCCAGGTTGAAGAGCTCGACCTGCTGCGGCAGCCCCGTCTGATCCAGGCTCGGATTGGGAATCACCTTTGAAAAGGACAGCAGCATTCGCCGCGGATCGCGAATAAGGAAGCAATTTGACACCCGTCCCAGCCAGCTTCTGTCGATGTGTTCAAGCATGTGCTGTGTCATATGCTTCTGAAAGAGAATCGACTCCGCGCCAAGGTTCGTCGCTACACATTCGACTACCTTGCGCCAGTCGGTCTCGCCGCAGCGAATGACCTCATCGGCGCCCGGGTGATCCAGCCCGGTCTCTGCCAAATAATGAGCGTAAAACGGCTCATCAATGACTCTCGTATCCGCACGGCTCTCCCAGGCGCGCATCATCGCCGTCGAGATATTGCGCGGTCCCGACCACATCGCTATGATTCGCTGCGGCGCCACATTTCATCCTTCATCTTTCGAAGATTCCAAAACCGCGTCAGTGGGATGGTCCCTGTTTACGTTGCGGGCGGCAAACCCCATCCCCCGGCCCCTTCCCCAGCAAGCTAGGTGTATAGTCCAGTAGTGAGATGGTGTGGTTCAGTATGAAAGTTTTCCGGGTTTTCCCGCCAGCGGTCGCAGATGAATTCATAGGGACTTCGCCCCTTC
>JAPOYT010000081.1 GCA_026706445.1 Chloroflexota bacterium | reverse complement strand
CGGGTCCTATCGTTAACAACGCCGTTTTGAACAGCAAGTATGTGCTGACGCTCTGTGGCGGCATGGTGCGCGCCCCAGCCATGCAAGAAGCGCGCAGGAACGGCACGCGCCATCTATCCACGGTGGTGGAAGGCATCGAGGACTATTGCATCGCTGCGCTGGTCAACGTTGATCTGGACAAGATGTTCGAGAACGCGGATATAATCGCCAGACTTTGGGAAGAGACCGATGAATGTCGCGTGACATCGCCTTACGGTACCGACATCTCCTTCAAGATGGGCGATCGCCCAAGCTTGGTGAGCGACGGCGCGTTGACTTACGACGGCGAAGTCGACTTTTACCCAGGCGCCCAGGTGTCCATCGCGCCGCTCGAAGAGAGCATCAACGGCACCATCGTGGTCGATGCCAGCGACAACGTCAGCGGGCTGGTCCACAACAATTATTCGCTGATCGTCGTCGACGGCGTGATTACCGATGTTGTCGGCGATGGCGCAGGCGATGCGATGCGGACCTGGCTGGCGACGCGCAACGACGACGTCATTTACAAGATCTGCCATTTTAGCATCGGGCTGAACCCCCAAGCGGGCATATCGGGCCATTTGATGGAAGACGAGCGGGTGCTGGCTTCGGTTGACTTCGGCTTCGGCTATCAAGATCCCAAGTTTGGCGGCACTGTCGGATATAGTCCCTACCACGCGGATATCATGATGGCTAACCCGGACATTTATCTTGATGGCAAGCTCATGAGTAGCGCCAACAGGCTGGAAGATGGCTACGGCTTCCACCACCTATAACGCTTGTCGCGCGGTTGAAATCACGTTTCGCCGCTAGTTTTTCGGCTTAGGCTCAGACTTTATCAACGCTGATGAGCCTAAGTCGTTTCAGGTCTGCGCCGGGATAACCCGCGTGCCGAATCCGTCTCTTTCTGTATGTCGAATCGGCGGATCAGGCTGATGTATGAGGCAGCGCGCGCGGCGCAGCGCGGATCCCGTGAAAGAGAGGCGCGCATAGAGTATCGTGAACTGGGTCGCAGCGGCGTCAAGATCGCCCCGCTGGGATTAGGTACCGGCAATTTCGCTGACCCCACGCCGGAAGATGAGGCGAGCCGTATCATTAATCGCTCGCTTGATGCCGGAATCAATCTAATTGATACCGGCAATTCTTATTCCGACGGCGAAAGCGAACGCATGATTGGACGCATATTGGCCGGCGGCAATCGCCGTCATGAGACCATTCTGGCGACCAAGGTCTTCTACAAAGTCGGCCCGGGACCCAATGACGAAGGCTTGTCCCGCCTGCACCTCATACGCGCCTGTGAAGACTCGCTGCGGCGGCTGCGGACGGATTATATCGACCTGTATCAAATTCACCGGCCGTCGCCGACGATTCCCGTTGAAGAGACGCTGAGCGCCCTGACCGACCTGGTTCAGCAAGGCAAGGTGCGCTATATAGGCAGCTCGACCCATCCCGCCTGGAAGGTCATCGAAGGCATCATGGTCAGTGAGCTGAAGGGCTACGTCCGCTTCGTCAGTGAACAGCCTCCCTACAACTTGCTGGACCGGCGCATCGAGAATGAACTCGTGCCGATGTGCCAGGCGCATGGGCTGGGGCTGATCACCTGGTCGCCTCTGGCGCAGGGTGTGCTGGCCGGGCGCTATTCCAGCGCGACCGACTTGCCGGCGGATTCACGCGGCGCGGTGCGCGGCGGCATCTATTCCGAGCGCATCACGCCAATGGGCATCGAAATCGGCAGTAAGGTGGTGGGGCTCGCGTCCGAGCACGGCCTGTCCGCGGCGCAGCTGGCCACGCTCTGGGTGAAAGACCAGCCGGGCATCACTGCGCCGCTGGTGGGCCCGCGGACGCTGGAGCAGCTTGAGCACGCACTGCCTGTGCTGGAGATGACGCTAAGCGAGGAGTTGGCCGCGGCTTGTGATGAATTAGTACCGCCGGGCAGCGCGGTCGCCAGCTTCTTCAACAGCGCTGCCTGGATGAAGCGCCGCATCTTTTGAGCGTTGCGCCGCCGGCATGGATACAATGGCGGGCGGCCATTTCATTCAATAGTCCATTTGAAGGAGTCCATCCGATATGTCCAGCATCAAGATGGCGTTTTCCGGCGGCGGCGTTTTCTATGCGCGTCTGCTCGAAACGGAAGCGCCCAAGACCTGCGCCGCCATCAAGTCGCGGCTGCCGTTCGAATATCAGTTTTATCACAGCATCGTATCGGGGCAGGCGCTCGTCTGCCTGCCACCGGATCTGACCGTAGAGCGCGAGAACCAGCGAGTTGCCGGCATACCGGCCGGCGCCTTGTCCTTCCTGGTCGCCGACGAGCCAGTCCTGGTCCCGGATGAGATCTACATCGCCTACGGCATCTTCATCTCGCGCGGATTGACCGTGGACATGAAGCAGCCGGTGAACGTCTTCGCCCAAATCGACGACGACCTGGATGCGCTGGCGGCCTGCTGCCGGCGTGTGCTGATGGAAGGCGCGGAGATCATCAAGTTCAGCCTGGCGGACGACTAACTCGCCTATGCCCGCGGTCAATAAAATCCATACCGTCTTGGGCGCGATCGAGCCATCAGTTCTCGGCAGAACGCTCATGCACGAGCACGTTTTCTGCGACATCTACCGCGTAACCGGACGCTTGAACGAGTTGCTGAATGACGAGGCGCTGGCGGTCGAAGAACTCGCCGCTCTGCGGGCAGTTGGCGGGGCAGCTCTGGTCGAGGTGACAACACCGGATCTGGGGCGTGATCCTCTGGCGCTGCGCCGTGTCGCCGAGGCGACCGAACTGCACATAGTCATGGGGACCGGATGGTACCGTCAGCCCTTCTATCCGCCCGAAATCGACGCGCTCTCCACTGTTGAGCTGGCGGACATGATGATCGCTGATCTCAGGGATGGGGTCGCTGGCACAGGAGTCCGCGCCGGCGTCATCGGTGAGATTGGCATTAATCTCGACTATGCAACGGCGCAAGAAGAACGAGTGCTGCGTGCCGCCGCGCGCGCCCAGAAAGCGACTGGCGCGCCAATCACGACACACGCGTCCATGTATCCGGTTGGGCTCGTACAGCTCGAAATTCTCAAAGACGAAGGTGTGGACTTAAGTCGGGTAATCATCGGTCATTGCGACACCTGTCTAGACCAATCCTACCATCTGGCGATTCTCGAAACCGGGGCTAATGTACAGTTTGACACCGTTGGTCGTAACCACATGAATCCCGATTCGCGGCGAGCCAGCGCTTTTGCCGAACTCGCGCGCCTGGGCTGGGCGCATAAGCTGCTCCTCTCCAGCGACCGATGTCATCGGAGCGACCTCTGTGCTTTCGGAGGGGTGGGATACGGTTACGTATTCACGACGTTCTTTGACATGCTTCGGGCCGAGGGAATCGACAACGAGACATTGGACAGAATTTCGATAGAGAACCCGCGTTGCGTATTGGCTTGGTAGATTGTCTGACGCCAGTTCGTAACGAGTATGAGGAGCGACTTGTCAATTGCCTGTCCACCGCTATGGATACATCACTTCGCGCTCTTTTACACGAAGAATTCTCAGGCCCCGAGGCATAGCAATATGGAATGCCACGCGCCGAGTTAACCAGCTCTGGCTTGAACGGGCTATGTGGAGACAGTTCAACCCGATCTCTTGTTAATTTTCTTTGTCTCTTTTTCGTGAGGAAATTTCCTGCGCCGCCTCCTGTGCGCGTTGAGACCAAGCAAGCAGATAACAACCTGTGCCGGCGCGGCTGAACCGGCGACGAAAGCAATTGCGGCGACCAGAAGAATGACAGTAAAGTGTCGGGATGCGCGACTAAATGGCATGTGTATTTCCCCCTCTTCTTGTACTGATTTCAGTGTCCTGTTCCTAGCCTGTGTTCGTAAAGCGATTAGCGCGCTGTCTCGCAACGCGACCAAACACCGGAACCGAATTCCACGTGCGGGGCAAATATCTCTCGTTCCGGGTCGGGGATATGGGCGCCGGAGCTATTGCCATCAAAGATAGGATTTGCGAAGTCATAACATTCTCTGCTGTTGAACCAGAGCCCGCCGCCTTTTTCCTCCGCTGCGTTGTCGAAAAAGCGGCTGTAAGACGCGTGCAAGCGCGAATCTTCGATTGACGCCGCCCCAGCGCCCCAGCCAGCCCGGTTGTTCCGGAACGTAACTTGGGCGACCACGACATCGGCGTTGCCGCGGGCCAGAATGGCGCCGCCATGTTCGCCCGGGCTGCTGCCGTTGATCAGCGTCATGTTCTTGATGTTGACCTCGCCGGCTGCTATGTCGAAGATGCGAAAGCGGTTGTCCCCGTCAATCGTGTGTCCATTGCCGCGTATCGTCAGATCGCTGCTGATAGTCGGCAGCGCCTCGTTGAGCCTGATATCCTCTCTAAGTGTGATTACATCCGCGCCGTCGCCAGCGGGGCAGGCGCCCGCGGGCGCATCACTATTGGCGGCGACGATCTGATCGGCCAGCGTGCAATCCGCCGGTATTGCTTGCGCTGGCGGTGGTTGGGCGTCTCCGGCGCGCTCCGATTCAATCGCGCCGATGTCGCAGAAAGGGCGCGAATTGCCAAGTTGGTCGGTCGGGAGACAGAAGGCCGGGTCAGCCGCCGCGTGCGCCGGGCTGGCGTCCAGCAGCGGATAATGCTCGACGGCGCCGGTCATCTCCGCCAGCAGCGGATCCCCAATGACATCCGTTGAACAAGTGCCGTCCTGGCTCAGATTGCCGCGATTTTCGGTGGGGCGGCCGTAACAGTCATCGCCGCGGCCGCTGCCGGCGACAATGCTGTTGCGCAGATTGAGCGTCCCCGAATGATGGTAAATGCCGGCGCCGACGATGTGATTTGCCCGATTGTTCATCAGCGTGACATGCGTCAAGGTGGTATCAGCGCCGTGGCTGTATATCGCGCCGCCCTGCCCCGCCAGATTATCGCTGAATGTGCTGTTCGATATGGCCACCTGCCCCTGGCGCGTTTCGATTGCTCCGCCGTAGCCGCCAAGGTTAGCGCGATTCTCCCTTAGCGCGCTTCCGCTGATGTTCACGATGCCGCCATCGGTCAAAATAGCGCCGGCGTCAAATTCGGCTTTGTTGCCGATGAAGCGGCTGTCGCTGACATCCAGCCGGACGTCCGAACTTTCCGTCGCGATTGCGCCGCCATAAACGGCCGCGTTGTCACTGAAGGTTACGTTCGCGGCGGTGACGCGCGCGCCATTGCGCAGCCGGATGGCGCCGCCTTGGATCGCGTCGCCGTCCCGCAGCGTCATATCGCTGATTGTGAGCGTTCCGCCGTTGACATCAAATATGCGAAACTTCCTGGATCCGCTTATTTCGAAGCCGTTGCCCTCGATTGTGATCTCGCTGGCGATCGGCGGGAGAGTCGCGTCGAGGTCAATGTCGCGTATCAAGTGAATCGTATCGGCGCCATTGCCAGCCGGGCAATTGCCCAAAGCTGTATCGGTGTTGGCGGCGATAATCTGATCGGGCAGGGGACAGACGGCTGGCACTACGGTCGGCACGGCAAGGGCGGTCATCGACTCAATTGCGCCAAGATCGCAGCCGCCGCCTTGGGGCCGTGGCCTGCCCAGTTGATCAGTTTCAGGACAGAATCGCGGATCGGCGTTGTCGAGCGCCGGGCTGCCATCCAGCGGCGGATGATGCGCGGGCGAGCCCGTTAATTCGCCCAGCCGGGCATCACCGCTCATCGGCGCCGAGCAAGAGCCGTCGGAGATGAAGTTTGCGATATTGCCGGCAAGTCGGGGACCACAGAGATTGCCCCCTACGCCGCCGACGATGACGCTGTTGCGCAGTTGGATGTTATCGCCGCTATACATTGCGAGTACGCGACCTAAATCTTCAAACGCGCGACCGCTGTTATCGACCATGGTGAGATGCGTCAGGGTGACATCGCCGCTGATGACCAGCGCGCCGCCGATCCCGTCCGCCCGATTTCCGCTGAATGTGCTATTCACTACGTAGCCGCTTACTTCGCGGCCGTTGATCGCGCCTCCCGACTGCCGGGATGTATTCTTGATGAAGCTGCTGTTGCTTATTTTGGTCCTGTTGACGGCGCGAATCGCGCCACCGTATGATCCACTTCTGTTCTCGATGAAGGATGAATCGTTGACAGTGAGACCGCTCCCTCGCGAATAAACGACGCGGTCGCTTACGTTGGGATCGCTGCTTGCCTGCCGCGTGGAGCCAGTGAGATCAATGGCGCCCCCATCCAAACCGGCGCGGTTGCCAGTAAAAGCCGAATTGTTCACCGTCAGCTGGCCGCCGGCGCGCACATGAATCGCGCCGCCGCTGCCGTCGCTGAAGCCGTCCGCCAGCGTCAGGTTGTTCACGGTCAAATTGCCGCCGTTGACGAGGAAGATGCGGAACTTGCCGTCGCCGCTTATCGTATGCCCGCCGCCTTCAATCGTGATCGTCCCGGTAATCGGCGGCAGCGGCAGACGCAGCATGATGTCCTCGGTGATGGTGATCACATCGTGACTGGTCCCGGCCGGGCAATTGCCAACTGCTTGATTGCTGTTAGCGGCGACGATGCGGTCGCGCAGGGTGCAGACGCCAACGAGCGGTCCTGCGCTTGTCGCGCGGTCCGATGTCGATTCGATAGCGCCGATCTCGCAGGCTGCGCCGTACGGACGCGCCGTGCCGATTTGGTCCCGCGCCAGGCAGAACATCTGGTAAGTGGCGTTGATGACCGGGCTATCGTCGCGCGGCGCGAAGTAGAGGCTAGGTCCCTCAACACGGTCAAGCATTGGATCGCCGCCGTATTCCGGGTTGCATGACCAATCTTCTATTAAATTGCCCACGTTTTGCTCAATACGCGCGGAGCAGAGGGACGCGGCACCGCCGCCGGCGATGATGCTGTTGTAGAGGTTGAGGCGCCCTCTTCTGTTTTCCCGGCGCAAACCGGCGCCTTCCGGTCCGCTGGCCGCATTGTCCAGCATGGTCAGATGGGTCAAGGCGACATCGCCGCCGTTGACGTATATCGCGCCGCCAGCGCCCGCGACATTGCTGAACAAAGTGCTGTTGTTGATGGCGATTTCGCCACTATAAGTCTGAATCGCGCCGCCGGTTGACCTTGCCAGGTTCTGACGGAAGCTGCTGCTTTCGACTGTGGCTTCACTTGCTGCCAGCGTAATCGCGCCGCCGATTTCGGCCGAATTGCTTATAAAGCTGCTGTTCCTGATCGTCACGCTGTTTTGACTGCGCGCTCCGCTGGCGCCGCCGAATCTCGCTGTGTTGTTGCGGAACGTTGAATCCTCCACGAGCAGTTGAGTGTCGCCTTGACCCTGCCTGACCGCGCCGCCATACAGGCTGCCGCCGTTCCCGTTGATCAGGGTCAGTTGCCTTATCGTCAGTCGACCGCCGTCTTGCACATCAAAGATACGGAATAGTCCGGCGCCGCTGATCGCATGCCCGCCGCCTTCAATCGTGATCGTGCCCGTGATCGGCGGAAGCGACTCAGTCAGGGTGATGTCATCGGCGATGGCGATGATGTCGTGGCTCGTGCCCGCCGGGCAGAAGCCGACCGCCGTGTTCGTATTGGCAGCCTTGATATGGTCGGCCAAGGTGCAGACCGAGGCCAGCGCCGGCGCCGCGGAACCGGCGAACAGCGCGGCGACAGCGATGAACAAAATGACTCGGAAGTACTGGCTCAAACGGCGCATTATCATTCGTTTCACTCCCTAACCGAAGGTTCTTTACCCTTTGCCGCCTTAGATACGTCTTATGTGAAATGGATTTGCTAGAAATGGGCTGATATCCAAAATGGGAGTTGTCCATACAACCATTATTGAGAGCCAGCCCAATGACCGGTATAGACATAGAGACATTGTTTGCCATCCCATTAGTCCTGGTTGACGATTGGTATCTTGCGAAAGTCACCGCGCGCCTGTTCAAACATATCTTGCGCCTTCGCTATCATATTGATGTTCAGACTTTTCAATGCTTAAGTGATTTCACATAAGGCCTAGCATAACTCGGCGAAGGGATGCCTTCTGTGGACGGCGCCTGCGAAAGCCGTACGGTAACGAAACTGAAAGCCCCTCGCGCGGCTTAGGCGATGGTGAGGAAGCGGTTTTTCGACGCGTGAGACCTGTCCCACATAAGGGTTCGGGCTAGATTTTTTACAGTGTAACCATGGCGGCGATGCCGCTAGTCGAGATAATCGCGCAGTTTTCGGCTGCGGCGTGGATGTCGCAAGCGCCGCAGCGCGCGTCCTTCGATTTGCCGAATTCGCTCGCGCGTCAAACCAAACTTCTGCCCGACTTCTTCCAGCGTATAGCAATGACCATTTTGCAGGCCGAAGCGCAGACGCAAGATTCTCGCTTCGCGCGGCGTAAGCGTATTCAGAAGTTCTTCAATGCGTTCTTTAAGCAGTTTGTTGTAGGCGCTGTCGGACGGGTTGGGCTCGCGATCGTTTTCGATAAAGCTGCCCAATTCGCTGTCGTCATCCTTGCCGACCGGATGCTCCAGGCTAAGCGGGCGCCACGAGACTTTCAGCATCCATTGCACTTTTCGCGGCTCGCATTCCATCACCTCGGCGATTTCCTCGACCGAGGGCTTGCAACCGGTCTCCTGCTCCAGGTCGCGCGCCACCCGATAAAGCTGGCGGATGCGGTCGGTCATGTGCACCGGGACGCGAATTGTACGCCCCTGATCGGCGATCGCCCGCGTAATCGTTTGCCTTATCCACCAGGTCGCGTAGGTGCTGAAACGATAGCCGCGATGGTAATCGAATTTCTCGACCGCCTTCATCAAACCCAGGTTGCCTTCTTGTATCAGATCCAGGAATGGCACGCCGCGCGACATATACTTCTTGGCGATCGACACGACCAGGCGCGTATTGGCTTTGATCAGGTGGTCGCGCGCGTTTTGCCCATCTTGAATCAGGAATTGCCACTCGGCGCGGCGCTCGTGCTCCGGCGCCCCTTCCAATTGCTGCTCGGCTTTTTGGCCCGCTTCCTGGCGCATCGCCAGTTGCACTTCTTCCTCCGTGGTCAGCAGAGGAACGCGCGCCATTTCCTTTAGATATAGACCTACCGTATCACTTGAGGCTATCTCGCCGAGGTCGTGATCGTCCCCTTCGTCGTCGAGATCCAACTCCTCCTCAAAAGCCTCGTCAAAGAGATCGATGTCGGTTTCATCCAAGAAGAGCTCCATGGAGTCCTTCTCACCCTTGTCTTCATCCAGGTAGGTCATCAAATCAATATCAGACTCGTACCTGCCTTCAAACTCGTCCACTGTTACACCCCTAACTTGCCGGACGCGCCGTCACCCCTACTGCGCCGCGCATCCGTTGATTCGGCTTGGCTTAGTTCAACAATTGCTTCAATACTGCCAATCGCGGATCGATCGTAGTACCGCCGTCCACCGATGGTACCGCGGCAATTTGCGCTTCTTCGTCGTGGTTAAGGTTGATGCCGGATTCGGCGCTCAATCCGCGACAGTCTTCGCGGCAAACGGTACGATAACTTTCCTCAATGAGAACCTCTTCCCGCAGAAGCGGGGCGAGATCAATTTCGCCATTGCTATCTACATTAAACGCGCTTATGTTGGCGTCGGGCGGCGAGGCGAACAGCTCTGCGATGTTCAACGCAAACAGATGATCAAATGCCTCGAGGCAACGGTCACATTCCCGCGCGTGGCTTACCGTCAATGTACCCTGTATCAGGATACCCTCTTTCGTGCGGGTCAAGACCAAAAACCCTGTAAGTGATTCTAAAAATAAGTCGCAATCCACTTGCACGCGCTGCGAAAGCTGTAAAGGCACTTCCTTCGAATTGCCGGGACCTTCCGACAATAAAAAACCGACTTGCAATCTGAGCAGCCGCTTCTTGAGATAGCTGCCGCCTGCTCCAGCCAATCTATCTCCCCCTGGCGATCGCTCGTTTGGCATACAGTATGATACTACAATAATTTATGTCAGTAGAATTGTACGCGCCTATTAGCGCTGATGTCAAGTGATTAACAGGCTTTGCCGACCAAAATATCTGGCTCGTGATAGGGCGCGGTTCTTAACATTTTTTGCCTGAACTGGTATTCTATAATTGACGCGTCAACGCTATCACAATTCGTCTTACTCGCCAAGATGCTGGATGGAAAACGCTTGCAAAACGTCACGCTCGTCTTTTTGAGTCTAGGTCGCGCCTTCGCAAAGTATGTCAATAGACTCTCCGAACACAATAACATAGAGTTGAGCCAGACGCAAAAGATTGCCGACGTCTTAATCGACCGGCGCGTCGCGCTCGTCTTTGTAGACGGGGCGGATGAGCAGTGGCTTTCGCTCATTCTGGCTGTTAAGAACAATGCCGCCACTCGCCGCATCCCTATCTGTTTCGCCGCGGCCGACCACGTCCGGCGCGCCGACGCGATAGCCTGTGGCGCCGATCTCGCCTTGGGCTGGGATGAACTTGACAAAGGCATTGACCAGATCATCAGCGATATGGCGCGAATGCCCGACCCGGCGATTCTGACGCGACTGGCTTGCGAATGTGGGCAGCCCCTGCCGGCGCTGGCGGCGGAAGGCGCGCGCGCCTTTAACCAAGGCGAATTCTATCGGCAGCATGACCTTTTCGAAGCGCAGTGGGTCGAGACTGCTAGTCCTGTGCGTGATCTGTACCGCGCAATTTTGCAGGTGGGCGTCGCCTACTATCAGATTGAGCGTGGCAATTATCGCGGCGCGCTCAAAATGCTGCAGCGCAGTGTGCAGTGGCTGCATGCGCTCCCCGACCACTGCCAGGGTATTGACGTCGAACAACTGCGGCGAGATTCCTACGCCGTGCGCGCCGAATTGCAGCGTTTGGGGCCCGAGCGCCTTAGCGAATTCGATCGCGGTCTGCTCAAGAAACTGCGCAGGCATCCAGCTCAATCGGCCGACAGGTAGCGCGCGAACCTATCGACCAGGGCGTCATCAGCCTTGCAGCGCCGCCAACGCCGCGCGGATGCGATCCCAGAGCGCGTTTTGCCAGCCGGGCTGAATCGCGGCCAAGGCGGCCTCCGCCGAGATATCGCCTGTCAACCCGTCGCGGACGGCGCTGAAGCCAGCTGCCAAATCCGTCCGGCCCGTCTCATCGCGATGGCGTCTGATCTTCGCTTCCACCTCGCCCAGCAGTCCGGCATCAACTTGCGGCGGCGGGACTGGCGTGTTTGTCGGCGGGACTGGCGTATTCGTTGGCGGGACTGGCGTATCCGTCGGCGGCACTGGCGTATCCGTCGGCGGCACTGGCGTATCCGTCGGCGGCACTGGCGTATCCGTCGGCGGCACTGGCGTATCCGTCGGCGGCACTGGCGTATCCGTCGGCGGCACTGGCGTATCCGTCGGCGGCACTGGCGTATCCG
>JAPOYT010000216.1 GCA_026706445.1 Chloroflexota bacterium | reverse complement strand
CCAGGCGAATTTGGAATCGGTATCGGCCGCCTTGACCACATACTGTTCGTGGAAGAGATAGGCGGTATCGCCGAGTGTGGCGCGGCAGATCTCCGCCATCAGGTCGCTGAAGAGAAAGTTGGTCATGATGGGGCTGTCGGCATCGCGGCCGTGGATGAAGTAGCGTTTCTTGTAATGGGTAATGTTGTCGCTCGTGATGCCCTTGGCTTCCATTTCGCGGTCGCGCTCGCCGACCATGCGCATGCACTCGCTGAGCAAGGCGGCGACAATGTCTTGCGGTATTATGGATTCCAGGATGAAATAGCCTTCGCGTTGAAATTGTTTCACCTGTTCCGCAGTCACTAGCGGCATCGCGCGCTCCTTTCCCTGATGGCGCCGATAGTTTACCTTCTTGCACGCCCCACTTTCAAGAAGCTCGGGCAGGAATTGCGCGCCGGATTCAATTACACTGTGCGGAAGCTATGCATCCGAATCTGCGGAGACGCTTCATGAAGGACAGACCGAATATCGTACTCTTCCTCACCGATGATCATGGCGCTTGGGCGAACGGCTGCTACGGCAACGGCGAAGTGCGGACGCCGACGCTCGATGCGCTGGCGACGCTGGGAACGCGCTTCGTCAACGCCTACACGCCAACGCCGGTCTGTTCGCCCGCGCGCGCCAACCTGCTCACCGGCAAAACGGCATCGCAGGTGGGGATCCATGATTGGCTGCAAGAATGGCTGCCGGCCGTCGGCGAGCGCGACTGGCTGGGCGGGACGCGGACGCTATTTGACTACTTGTCGGCAGCCGGTTATCACTGCGGTTTGAGCGGCAAATGGCATCTCGGTCAATCGCATCTGCCCCCGCGCGGCGCCGATTACCATTTTGGTTTGCCGGGCTGGCAGGGCAGTCACAACGAGAATTACCCTTATGTTCGCAACGGCGAAACGGTTGAGCTTTATGGCAATAAATCGCGCTTCATCACCGACCACGCGATTGAGTTTCTCGATACCGTTCCGGCGGACAAGCCTTTCTTCCTCAACATCGGCTATATCGCCACCCATTCGCCGTATCGGCAGCAGGAACATGATCCGGCGCAGACGGCGATATATCAGGACTGCCCATTCGACGAGATCCCCGAGTGGTCGCCGCATCCCTGGGTGAAGAACGAGGGCGGGGGAAATGAGCTCAGCGAAGGGGAATTGCTGGATCGTTACATCGGCTATTACGCTTCGGTGACCGAAATTGACGACAATATCGCGCGCGTCATCGGTGCATTGCAGGCGCGGCACCAATGGGAGAATACGATTATCATCTACACATCGGATCATGGCTGCGCTATCGGGCACAAGGGTTTCTTTGGCAAGGGCAACAGCACGCGTCCGCTGAATATGTACGAGGTGTCGCTTCGCGTGCCGCTTATCATTTCGGGAGCCGGCGTAGAGGCGCGGGCAGTGGAAGAATACGTCGATCATTGCGATACCTTCCATACAATCTGTGAACTGGCTGGCGTCGACAGGCCCGCTGATGAGATTTATGCCGGTGGATCCTACGCGGCGATGCTGCGCGGTGGAAAGATGGCTTGGGACAATACTCGTTATGGCGAATTTGGCGATTTGCGCATGATCCGTGATGAGCGCTGGAAGCTGGTTTGGCGCTATCCGGCGGGGCCGCATGACCTGTATGATTTGCGGGAAGACCCGGACGAATTGCGCAATGTCTTCGCTGAGCATCCGCAGGTGGTGGAGGCGTATAAGGGGCGGCTGGATGAATTCTATGCTGAGCGCGAGGATGCGGAGCTGACGGGTTTGCGCGTCAAGCAGCTGCCGCAACATAACCACAAGGAAGCTTGGCGCGATGGCGAGCGCGAGGCGCGTGGCTTGCAGGTTTATTGAGGAACAGACCCCCACCCCAAACCCCTCCCCGTAGGTCGGTGTCTACGCGACCCCAAAATGAGGGAGGGGCTTTTTGCGCACGCTGCGCGGCTTCTTGCGTTGCGCAATGATTGGGCGGCGCAGGCCTGTTGTGGCTAGGTCCGCTCGAGGGAGACATCGAGCGCGATGCCGTCGTCATAGCCGAACTTCTCCAGTGTGACGACAACGCGTCCGCTCATCGGCGTGACGAAGGCCAGCGGCAGTTCGTCCGGAACGCCCATCGTGCTGTACGACATCACTTCCATCCCGTCGATTGTGGCGGTGACATAGAGGTCTTCCACATCGCCGTCGACCACCTCCAGATTGAGCACGAGCAGTTCGTCTTCGCGGACGTCGAAGACCACCAGATCGCGAATAGCTTTGTCATTCAGCGTGATGATGACATCGCCATCGTCGAGCGAACGGACCGGGTTGCGCGCGATATTGATGGTTCCCGCTCCGCCGGCCCCGTCAAAGGTGGAGACGACCAGGGCATAAGTCGCCGCGCGGTCGAATATGAGCTTGCTCAATTCAGCGTCGAAGCCGGCGCCGCTGTCATCGTCGAAAGCCTGTTCTTCGCCGGCTGGCGACACCACTTGCAGCAGCGTGTCGAGCGCGCCGCCGCTGTCGACGGTCACGGTCAGGCTGTCGCCCGTTTGCACTGGCAAGCTGTAGTAAATCGCCGGCGATTCGGCGCTGAGGGCGAAGCTGACATCGGTGTCGAAGGCGATCGGCATCAGCGCGACTGGCTCGATGGTGACGGTGAAGTCACCGGTTTCCGCCCCTTGCGGCATCATCAGCGGCGCAGCGTTGATCTCCAGGTCGTATTCGCCGCTGTAGGGCAGCCGCAGGGGACCGATGATGGCGTCTTTCTGACCGCGGCTGTCATCGTTGAAGGCGAGCGCTACATCATCGCGGTCGATCAGCGCCACAGCCGGGTCGAAGTCGTCGGAGGCGACGGTGATCAAAACGTATTGCCCGGCGGCGCCGTTGAATGCCTGGGCCGCGCTTCCAGCTACCAGGCTGCCGCTAATCACCTCGGCGTCGGCTACAACGATGGAGCTGAGCGTGGACGCGGATTTGGCGGTCGCGGTCAAGATGGCGGAGGGCTGGTTGCCGCTGGCGCGGAGCGCGTTGACGGTGTAATCGCCGGGCTGGTCTTCCTCGCCGGTGACCAATTCCAGGTTGACCATACCGCTGGCGTCCGCGGTCTTCTCGGTGGTGTAGACGGACGCGCCGTTGAAGACGACCCCAATGGCGACGGTCTCATGCGCGCGCAGGCTGCTTATGGTGATGCGATGGCTCGAGCCGATGACGGCGGATTGCGGCTCGATTGAGACGCTGGCGTCGGGGATGGCGCTGGCGGGCGCGTCTTCAAGGCTGGCTACCACTTGATCAGCCGCGGCAGTGATTTCGAATGTCGCCGAGGCGAGCAGTTCGCCGCCCGCGGCAGCCCGCGCTTCAACGGTGTAGGCGCCGGTTTCGTCTTCATTGGTGCTGGAGACGGTTAATTCAATGTTGCCGGCGGCGTCGGCTTGGCGCGTCGCGCTGTATTCCTCGTCGCCAGAGGGGTCGAGGATGATCAAGGTGATGGACCGCCCGGATTCCAAGCCGGCGACGGCAATCATGTGCCGCGCGCCAATTGGACCTTGCTTCGGTTCTACCGATAGCGACACATCGCTCGCCGCCCGCTCGATATCGCCGATGCGCAGCGCCGCGTTCGCGAGCAGGTCGCCTTCGACAAATATATCGACATGGTAGAAGCCGTCGGTCAAGCCAGCCGGCGTCATGAAGGAAAGCGCCGCTTCGCCTGCGCCGGATGCGCGCGCCAATACGGTATCGATCAGCACGCCGTCGGCGGCGCTTATTTGGGCGGTAACACCGTCAAAGGCGGCCAAGCCGCTTACCGAAATCTCGACCGATCCACCGGCTGCCACCGCAGCGGGTATGAGCGTCACCGAGACTTCGCGCTCGGGCCGCGGCTGGATGGTGAATTCGCCGTCGGCGATCAACTTGCCGCCCGAGTCGTAAATGGCGACGGCTTGCGTTCCGGGCGCGTCGCCTTCTTCGGCGAAAACCTCGATCTCGATGAGGCCGTCCGCGTCGCTGGTATGCGAACGGCGATAGGCGACCTGTCCAGTCTCGCTGGCGGTGATCGCCACCGTGTATTGCGCCAGTGGCTCAAGCTCGGTGACGCGCAGTGTGTGCGCCTTGCCAAAGGGAGCGGTCTCTGGCGAGACTGTCAAATCACCGAGGTATTGGCGCGCAGCCGGCTCATCGCCGGCGGCCGGTTCAGTCAGCCTGAATTCACCGCTGGCGGTCAGCTCGCCATCGAGTAAAACTTGGAGGGTGTAGATTCCAGGCTCATCGCCTTCTGTGCTGCTGATCGGATAAGGAATGTGGCCCGCCTGGTCGCTGGTTTCTTCGCTGCTTAAGACCACTTGGTCCTCGAATAGGATCTCGATTGTATAGCGCGTGTCCGGCAGCAGTCCGTCGATTTCAATGGTGAATACGGCGCTTTCCACCTCGCCCGACTCTGGCGTGATGGTCACCGTCGGCGGTTCTTGGGCGGCCGCGCCTGTCACAAGGGCGAGGATGAGGACGCTCAGGCGAATGAAGCGCGCAATGCGGAAAGGCATGGCATTATCCTTTGCTGGCATTGGTGATTGCAGGTTCAATGGTACTGCCATTGTAGAAGGCGAATGCCAAGAATTATAGGGCAATCGCCGGGCTTGGGCGCGGCGCTTGGCAGAATCAACAGCGGCTTCACCCGCGGCGATGTCATGCGAGAGGCTGTTTCATTTGGCGCCGCCTAGACGGTATAATCCGAGCATGGACGAAGATTTTGCGACGGCTGGAAACTGGGCTGTCATCGGCCACGATTGGGCGATAGACATGCTGCGGCGCAGTTTGCTCAAGGGGCGCCAGCGTCATGCCTATCTAATTGCGGGGGCGCCGTCGCTGGGCAAGCGTAGTTTGGCTTTGGCATTTGCCAGGGCGCTGAATTGCGAAGCGGCCGACATCGCCGCGCGTCCCTGCGGGAAATGCCGCGCCTGCCGCGCTATCAGCCGCGCAAACGATCCGGACCTGATCGTGGCGAAAGGCGTCGAAGGCGCTCCCTTGAAAATTGATGAGATACGCGAGGTCACGCGGTTGCTGGCGCTGAAGCCCTATGCCGCGCGCTACCGGATCGCCATTCTCGCGGATTTCGACCGGGTCGCCCCGCTGGCGCAGGATTCGCTGCTGAAGACGCTTGAGGAGCCGGCTGAACACGCCGTTCTAATCGTATTGGCGAGTTCAAGCGAGCGCGTATTGCCCACAATACGAAGTCGCGCCCAGACGATTCCGCTGCGTCCGGCGCCCTTGGGGCTGGTCAAGGCGGCGCTAATCGAGCGTGGCTGTGAGGAAGCGCGCGCCGATCTCATTGCGTGTTTGAGCGGCGGGCGAACCGGGTGGGCGCTGGCTGCGATGCGGGATGATGAACCCTTGGCGTTTCGGGCGGAGATGCTCGACAAGCTGCGCGATGTTGTAGCCGGCGGACGGCTGGCGCGGATTAAGATGGCCGAGGAGCTAAACAAGCGATTTGGACGGGACAAGAAAGCAGTTCGCGGCATCCTCGAAATCTGGCTAAGCTATTGGCGCGATGTCCTGCTGCAATGTTATGAGAGTCCGGTCAAGCCTTGCAACGGTGACCGCGCCGCTGACATTGGCGCGCTGGCGACAGGCATTGAGCCAAGCGGAGCTCGCGCCGCGCTAGAAGCGACAAGCCGGACGATTGACGCGCTGACAACGAACGCCAACGTCCGCCTGGCGCTGGATGCGCTGTTCCTGGATTATCCAGGTCTTGAGTAAGAGAGGACCCTACTCGATCGGGATCCAGTTAGATGGCTTTTCCGCCGCTTCGAGGATTGAATCCGGCACAAGCACAATCTTGCCGAAGCCGGGTTCTTTTTCGCTTTTGCGGTGCGCCTTTTGCGCGCGGCTTAGGGGCATGACCTCATCGACCAACGGTTTGTAGGTTCCGTCCGCCAGATTCTTCAGCATGGTCTCAAGTTCCTTGGGCTTGATGGCGCCATTGGAACCGTGGATGCTGAGATTTTTCAGATATAGATCCATGGCGTCCAGGCGGGCTTGCGGCTTGCGCAGGGCGCCAGCGATGACCAGCCGACCGCCGCTGCCGAGCATTTCCAGCGATTCTTCCAGGTTGAGCCGGTCGTTACAATGCAGCACGAGGCTGGCGCCGCGTTCGTCCGTCGCTACCTTGACTTGGCGAACCAGATCATCGCCGGCATCTTCCAGCACGATGTCAGCGCCGATTTCCTGCAATTTTGCGGCATATTTGCCTTCGCTGATGGCGATGACTTTTGCGCCGCGCGCGCGGGCAATCTGGACAGCTGAGGCGCCGAGCGCACTGGCCGCCCCCCGGATTACCAGCATGTCCGTCTTTTTCAGCTTGCCGTTGTTCACCAGGGCGAAGCGGGCATCGGCGAAGCTGGCGCCGGCGGCGACGGCCGACTGAAAATCGAGTTCCTCCGGCAGGGCGATCAATTGATCGGCGGGCAGGGCGCAGAATTCCGCGTAGGTCCCATTGATTTCGCCTCCCAAAGCTTCGGAGCAGGCAAAGACGCGCGCCCGGACCTCCCAGCCCTTGACATCGTCGGCGATCGCTTCAATCTCGCCGGCCAGGTCGGCGCCTAATATATGCGGCATCGGCTTGCGGATGATCAAGCGGCCGCTGCGCAAATCCAGGTCCTTGGGATTGACCGATGTGGCGTGAATCTTGACGAGGACCTGACCCGGTCCCGGCGTCGGCACGCGGATGCGCGAGACCTTGAGAACGCGGGGCCGCCCGATATTCTCCATGATGATGGCGCGCATGCTTTTGCCGCTTAATGCCATGGATGTTTCCTGATTGGCGCCCCCGATTCCGCCATTAGTCTAGCGCAAGGGCGCAGGGCTGTAAACGGGCTTATGCCTTGGCGAAGCGCCTGGCGTTGCGGGCGCGCGCTTTGGCGATTTCGGCTCCCCGATCGCGCGGCGGGGCGCTGGTTTCCAACGTGTTGAGCAGGGTCGCCGTTGCCCGCGTGATTTCGGCGACGGCGCGCTGGAAGGCGGCTTCGTTGGCGGCGGAGGGCGCGCGGTATCCGCTGACCTTGCGCACGTATTGCAGGGCGGCCGCTTCGATATCAGCGGACGTGCTGGGCGGATCGTAATTGAAGAGGGTGCGGATATTGCGGCACATGGCGCGGACCTCGCAGTGATCTTTGGCTGGCGTCTATTGTAGCGGTAGTATATCGAACTCGGTTGAAATTCAAATGAGCCAAATCCAACTTCACCACAAAGGCGCAAAGGACACAAAGAAAATGGCATATTTCGCAGACAATTCTCGGCGCTCTCGCTTTTCTCGGTGTCCTCGGTGGTAAAGCTTTCTGTGTTTCAACCGAAAAGGATACACTTCCATATGTAGCAGGCGAGCGGCCTTCAGTCGCGATGGAGGCGCGGACTGAGATCGCGATATTCGGGCGGCATGTAGGGGCGCGTGTCTTCCAAGCGCTGAAACTCGTCAAACAGCGCGAGGTTCTCCGGCTGATCGGGGTAATTGGCGCTCTTCCATTGGATAAAAGGCCAGAGGCGCATACGGGCCGTCTCAAACTCTTGCGCGAGGAGCCTGGCGGCGATGCCACAGCGCGCAATGAAACGCTGTCTTTCAAAGGCTTCGAAGATCGGCTCGCGGTCAAAAGGCACGCGGCGATGAGCAAACATGGTCCAGCCATTGTGGTCGCCGTCCAGCACCATGTAGCTGGCGCGCTGGTCGCCGTCGAGCGGAAGACCGACCGAGCCCGGATTGAAGATATGCCTGGGACCGATATGCCGTTCCAGCGGGATGTGGCTGTGCGCGCCGATTATGGTTTTTTCGGGCGTGCCGCTGAGCCAGGTCTCGACCTCAGCCGCCGTTGAAATAGGCGTGATGGCGACCCAGGGATTGTCGGGTATGCCATGGAAGACGCGAATCGGCGCCGCGTCGGCAAAGCGCAGCGAGATTGTATCGGGCAGGCAGGCGAGGAAGTTAATCCATTTCGCTCCAAGTTGGTCTCGCAGCCAGGGCGGCAAGGTGAAAGCGGACCAATGCGCCGGCATTCTGGGCGTCTGGTAGTCGAGGACGTAAAAGGCGTTGTTGCCGCGGATGAGCGCCCAGTTGCGCTCGTTGACGAATTCCAGCGCTTCACGAGAAAAGGGGCCGACATTGACGCTGTCGCCGGCGACGACGACATGATCGACTTCGAATTGCGCCATGTCCTTGTTGACCGCTTCCAGCGCTGGCAGGTTGCCGTGGATATCGGACAGTACAGCCAGTCGTGTCATATCAACTCCTCCTTCAACAGAAGCTGATACAGCGCGAAAGTCCAGCTTTCTCAATCCGAGACGGCTATTGTCAGGCTGCCCAAAGGAATGCGTGCGTCAGCGAAGAGTCTCCCATCGGCCGCGCTGGCAGGCAATCGCTCCCCGTCGCTGGAGCGATATAGCCCGGTGAAAAACCTATACTGCCCTGGCGACATATCGGCTGGCAGCGGGACGCGCCAGATTTCGCTGTCCGCCAAGCCGCTGTACCACAAACGCGTGGGCAAGCGAGCGCCAAGCGGCGGCGCGTCAAAGACCAGCCAGTCCGCGCTCCCATCTCGGGAATAATGGAGGAATTGCGTGTATTCTTCCGCGATGGCGCGCTCGCCACGCCAGTGAAATCGGATTGGAAGATGCTGCCCAGCTTGGGCGCTGGCGGGAAAATCCGCGCTGGAAAGAATCATGCCATTTTCGTAGCGCGCGATGGGATTGCTGGAAGGCGGTTCAGCCTCCTGCGGCAAGACAAGCTCGCCCAGGATGACCTGGTTTTCGCCCAGCAGCGGATAGTCGCTACTTTCGATTGCTTGTCGCCGGTAGCCTTCGCCCTCCTCGCGCCAAGTCGTCAACACGACCCACAGGGCGCGATTGCGGGTGGGGGCGATGTCGACGTTCAGCCGCTGCATGTAAGTGTTCTGCCATCCCCGAAAGCCAAACTGACTGTAAGGATATGGCGCCGGGTAGCTGCGGGAAGCGTGAGCGTCGGCGCCAGCTGTGGATGCGCCGCTGACCTGGTCGACCAGGTGAATGGAGTATCCCAAATTCGTATATGTTGTCCAGTTGGGGGAGGTTGCGTAGAGCTGCGCGGAAAGGACGCTCTCGTCATGGCTGAGCCGGCTCATTCGCAACTCCACGCCGGATTCGTAACGCACGAGGGCCGCCAAATGGGGAGAATAAGGCAACCCGATATACGTGACAATATGCGGCGCATGATGGATTAGCATCCAAAAGACAGGCAGCCAGTAAACAATGCGCCAGCGGCGGCCCGGTTTCGGCGCATCATCAGAAAAGAATCCGAGCAAGCCTACTAACACGAGCCACATGCCCAAGAATTCCAGCGCTTCTTCCAGGAAGTAGATTAGACACTCGTGATCGTAGAATCCTATTGCGACGCAGCTCTGCGCGCCTCTAAGACTTTCAAGGTAGATAGCGCCAAACCCTCCCAGCGCGAGCCCCGCCAGGATACTGAGGCTCCAAGCGCGTTGCTGCCGTTTAACGCGCAGATGAAGGCAGGCGGTCGCCAGCGCTACCGCTATGCCCAACTGCGTGTAGGACGTTAGCCAATAGGATTGGCGAAATTGGAAGAATTCATCACGGGCAAAATGAAAGAAGAGAATGGCGATGCCGACGAAATAGACGCGCTGCCAGGCCGGGCGCGATTTTGCTTGCCACAGGGTCAATAGCGCCACAGAGGCCGCCAGCGCCAACTGCGCCGATGCCAAAGTCGCTGGGATATTGTATTCCGTGTCCAAATCCCATAACCAAAAGGTGAAGCCCGAATAATCGTAGAATGCGGTCGACAGAGCAATTATCAGAACTTGCGCCGCCAGCATGGCTGTCGCCAGTCGCTTGCCCATTTGCGAAAGACGAGGATACAGCCGCCGGTAAACGAGGAAGCAGATTGGCGCATATAGCGCGAACAGCAAAAGGCGGATGACATCAAGAATCTCCACTAGGCGCCGCCTTCCTCTTCTATTCGTAGCCCTTGGGGTGGCGGCGATGCCAGTTCCAGGCGGTCTGTATGATGGCTTCGAGGCTGTTGTAGTCGGTTTCCCAGCCCAACTCCCGGCCGATCTTTTCACTGTCGGCGACGAGCACCGGCAAATCGCCCGAGCGACGCGGCGCGTCAATGGTGGGAATCGGGCGCCCCGTCACCTTGCGCGCGGCGTTGACGACCTCGCGCACGGAGTAACCGCTGCCGCTGCCGAGGTTGTAGACGCGGCTTTCGCCCTGCGCCAGCGCCTCCAAAGCGAGGATATGGGCGCGCGCGAGATCGAGAACATGCACATAATCGCGGATGCAGGTGCCATCAGGCGTGTCGTAATCGGCGCCGAAGATCTCGATGGCTTCGCGCTGACCCAAAGCGACTTGCAGCACGAGCGGGATCAGGTGGGATTCGGGATCGTGCGCTTCGCCGATATGCCCGTCCGGATGGGCGCCGCAGGCATTGAAATAGCGCAGGCAGCAGTATTTGATGCCGTAGATCCGATCCATCCAGGCGAGCAGGCGTTCCGCCATGTACTTGGTTTCGCCGTAGATGCTGCCGGGGACCAGCGTCTCGCTTTCGTCAATGGGGAAGCGCGTCGGCTGGTCGTAGAGATTGGCGGTGGACGACAGGATGAAGCGCTTTACATCGTGTTGGCTGGCGCATTCGAGCAGATTGATAAAGGTATAAAGATTATCACGCAGGTAATTGAAGGGCTTTCGCATGCTTTCGCTGACCTGGATCTGCGAGGCGAAATGCAAGATGCCTTCAATCTGATGCGCCGTAAAGATGGCCGCCAGCGCCGCGCGGTCGTGCAGATCGCCGATGATCAGCGTCGCGTCCGGATGTACGGCGCCGCGATTGCCTTTGCTCAGATTATCGAGAACGACCACGTCGTAATCGCGCTCGGCCAGCAGTTGCACGACATGACTGCCGATGTAGCCGGCGCCGCCGGTCACCAAGACTTTCATGTATATTCTCCCCGCATGGCTGCAAAGTATAGCTTACTTTGCAGGCGGTCAGAAAACCTGGATTTCTTTCTGACGCCTTTGCGCATGCGCCTGCGTATATAATTGTGCATGGGGGACAGGTGTTTTCATCGAAAGCAAATGATGCTGCACGCGGGGCGGGAATGACAGAAGCGCCGAAGGGAAAGGGTGGCTGGACCGCAGCGGAGCGAGAAGCGCTGCGCAAGCTGATTCGCATGGCGCTGATCTTGCTGCTGGCGATTGTGATCGCCGGCACGATTGCCGCGCTGCTCAGCTCGGCGCTGGGGACGGTGTAGCGCGCGCTGCGTGATTCGCGCCGGGTTACGCGGTATAATGAGGCGGAGGCAAAGGAGATGCTGCCATGAAGAAAGAGGCGAAATGCGATGTGTTTTGTTTAGTATCCGACTTTTTGGCCTCTGATCCCACGACAGAGGAGCTGCTCGCCTTCAAGTTTAC
>JAPOYT010000102.1 GCA_026706445.1 Chloroflexota bacterium | reverse complement strand
CTGGACGAAATCAGCCGGCGCCACCGCCTACAAAGTGCGGACGGGCACCAGCGGCGCCTGGACGACGCTCGGCGATGTGGCGACTTATACCTTCAGTGGCTTGACGGCGAATACGGCCTATACGCTGCAGGTGGCGGCCAGCAACAGCGGCGGGGATTCCAGCCCCGCGGCAACCAGCGCCACCACCCTCACCGCGCCGGCAGCCGCCCCGGCCGCGCCGACGGGCTTGACGACCAGCGCCATCACGCATAACAGTATCACCCTAAGCTGGACGAAATCAGCCGGCGCCACCGCCTACAAAGTGCGGACGGGCACCAGCGGCGCCTGGACGACGCTGGGCGATGTGGCGACTTACGCCTTCAGCGGCTTGAGCGCCGATACGCAATACACCCTGCAAGTGTCAGCCAGCAACAGCAGCGGCGATTCCAGCCCGGCGCAAACCACTGCCAGCACCTTCGCGTTGGCCGCGCCGACGAGCTTGCAAACCAGCGCTATCACGCAGACCGCCATAACGCTGGGTTGGACGAAATCGGCCGGGGCAACCAGCTATGAAGTCAATGGCGGCGCGCTCAGCGGCTGGACCAGCGCCGGCGGCGATGTGGCATCCTATACATTTACCGGCTTGACTGCAAATACGCAATACAGCTTGCAAGTGCGCGCTAAAAATACTGATGGCTTGTCCGCAGCCGCATCCAGCGCCGCGCGGACCCAAGCGGCACAGCCAGCAAGCCTGGCCGCCCCGACGAATGTCTCTACCAGCGGCATTACCCAGAGCAGCATCGTCCTGAGCTGGACGAAATCCAAGGGCGCGTCCAGCTACGAAGTCAATGGGGGAACGCTCAGTGGCTGGACCGATGTCGGTGATGTCGCCACCTATACTTTCAGCGGTCTCAGCGCCAATTCCGAGTACACCATAAGCGTGCGCGCCAAAAGCGGTCAAACCACCTCGGCGGCTGTCAGCCTCAAACGCCGAACGCTGGTCAATGTTCCCCCTCCGCCCGCCGGCTTGCGCGGCAGCAACATCACTGAAAATGGCGTCCAAGTCAGCTGGTTTCCATCCAGCGGCGCCACCGGCTATGAAACGCAGGGCAATTCAATGTCAGACGAGATCGAAGGTCAGGCGGCGCCACAAGTTCTATATAGCGATTGGACTGATATAGGCAATGTCAATTCAATTTCCTTTACCGGCTTGGAAGCCGATACCGAATATCGCATTTACGTGCGCTCCATAAACAGCGGTGGCGCCTCTTCCCCCCGGTTCATTGATGTGAGGACGAGGTCGCCGTTCCAGGGCGGCGATATCGGCCGAGGCAGCGCTGATTCCGGCCGGCGCGCTAGTGATTCGCTCGAGGCGGATTTCACTTCCGAGCTAGGCGAACCAGGCGCGATCGCGACGCGGAGTGTCCCCGCGTTCAACTGCAATGACGAACAGAAGTCGATGATCGAAATCAGCCCGCAACCATTCGACCTCAATGTGCAATGCGTCGGTCCCGTCGGCGTTGGCTCGCCCAGCTTAACCCAGCGCGGCATCATACTGGGAGTCGATGTCTGGGGCTGGGTGCGCGGCTTTTTCGAAGTCTGTTTCAAGCAGGCCGGCGATCTGGTCTTCCTTGATGCCGCCTATGCCCCGCGCCTGCAGTCGAACGTTGATCCCTACAGTCGCGCTGGCATGATCTGCTCCCAGGTGGACCGGGCGGGCACCTTGGTCTTGCTGCGCCCGTCGTCAACTTCGCCGACAGCAGCGCCGACGCTGGCAGCGACCGCAATCCCAACGGCAATCCCGACCGCCACGCCAAGGCCGGCGCCGGCGCAACCCAGCGACTGTAAAGCGACCACGACCGATCCGCTCAATTTCCGCGCCAGCCCGGGCGGGCGAATCCTCTTGACATTACCGGCTCTGACGACTGTGAACGTCTATGACAGGCAGTCGGGCTGGCTGCAGGTCGAGTACAATGGTCGGCGAGGCTGGATCAGCTCGGTTTACACGGTCCAGACCGGAGTTTGCGGCTAGCGTCGAGCGTCAGCAGCCAGTCCGTCGGCTGGCCTAAAATAGATATGCGCTTACATAAGCCCTCGCGCCGAGCTGGGTTTTGGATTGCGCGCCCCAGACGCTACAATAGCGTCCGTGCCATTGGCGCTCGAAAAGGACAAGCGTGATGAACTATTTGGCAAATGAGGCATTGCCAAAAACTATGCCCGCAATCGTATGCCACGGACCGGAAGACTACCGCTTGGAAGAATGGCGCGTGCCACAGCCGGCCGCCGGTGAAGTGGTCATCCGCGTGCAATCGGTCGGCATCTGCGCCAGCGACCTGAAATGCTATCAAGGCGCGCCGCTCTTTTGGGGCGATGAGGCGCGCGAGGGTTATTGCCAGGCGCCGGTCATCCCGGGGCATGAATTCGTTGGCGAGGTGGTCGCGCTGGGCGAAGGCGCCGGCGAGCAGTACGGTTTGCAGCTGGGCGATATCGCCGTCTCGGAACAGATCGTGCCCTGCTGGAATTGCCGCTTTTGCAAGCGCGGACAATACTGGATGTGCCAGGACAAGCATGATGTTTATGGCTTTCGCCAAGCCACAATCGGCGCGATGGCCGAGTATATGCTCTTCCCCGTTGGCGCGATCAATTACAAGACGCCCGAATCCCTGCCGGCGCATCATGCCGCCTTCATCGAGCCGCTGGGTTGTTCGATTCACGCGGTGGAGCGCGGCGAAATCGAACTGCATGATGTTGTAGTCATCGCCGGTTGCGGTCCGCTCGGTTTGGGCATGGTGGCGGCCGCTCGCCTCAAGAATCCACAGCTGTTGATCGCCATCGACCTGAACGATGAGCGTCTGGAGATCGCGGAACTCTGTGGCGCCGATATGAGCCTGAATCCGAACAAGATCGATGTCATCGACGAGGTGTTGAAACTGACCGATGGCTACGGCTGCGACGTGTATATTGAAGCGACTGGTTACCCCGCCGCTGTGGCGCAAGGTTTGCAGATGATCCGCAAGCTGGGCACCTTCGTCGAATTCAGCGTCATGCGCGAGCCGGTCACCGCTGACTGGACGATCATCGGTGATACAAAAGAGCTCAACATCCATGGTTCGCACTTGAGCCCTTACACCTATCCCATTGCAATCGATATGCTGAGCAAGGGCTTGCTGCCGATGGATCGCATCATGACGCATCAACTGCCGCTGTCGGACTTCCATGCCGGCATGGATATGGTCGCGGCGGGCACGGAATCGGTGAAAGTTACGCTGACGCCCTAGCGCCTCACCCTAAGGAGCGTGTAGGGGCGACAGAACCGCTGTGTCTACGCGCGGCGCCGTGTCGCCCGCTGAAGGAGGAGCCAATTGACCGAATCGCTTAACGACAAAGTCGTCGTCATCACCGGCGCCAGCTCCGGCATCGGCGAAGCCTCCGCTCGACTGCTTGCCGAACGAGGCTGCAAACTGACGCTGGCCGCGCGCTCTATCGACAAGATGGAATCGCTGGCGGCGGAATTGTCAACGGAAACGCTGGTCGTCGGCGTCGATTTGACCGACCCTGACGACATCACGGACTTGGTCGAGAGAACGATGGAGCGTTTCGGTCGCATTGATGTCATGCTGGCCAACGCCGGCGTCTATGTCCCGGGCCAGTTCGCCGATGGCGACATTGATGCCTACTCGATGATGCTCAAACTCAACGTTGACGCCGTCTTTCGCTGCGCCCACGCGATGATTCCGATCATGAAGGCCCAGGGCGGCGGCGACATCGTCGTCACGAGTTCGATCTCCGGGCATATCGATATTGTCGGCGAGCCGGTCTACAGCGCCAGCAAACACGCGGTGCAGACCTTCGTCCACACGCTGCGGCGGCAAGTAGCCGAGCATGGCATTCGCGTCATGTCCTTGGCGCCCGGTCCGGTAGCCAATCCGATGCAGTGGCTCTATGAACCGGCGGAACAAAAACATGCGGTCGAGGTAGCTGGCTCGCACCTGGCATCGGAAGATTGCGCCGATGCCATTCTCTTCATGCTGTCGCGGCCGCCGCATGTCACGATTCGCGATCTGGTCATTTTGCCGCAGATGAACCGCGTCTAAGGCTTTCCCAATTCGCTGCTGGCGTCGGGACAACCGGCGGGCGGTGTCTACGCGCCCTATCAGGTCGCCCGCTGAAGGAGGCAGCAATTGCCCCAATCACTCAAGGACAAGGTCGTCATCATCACCGGCGCCAGCTCGGGCATCGGCGAAGCCTTCGCCCGCCAACTGGCTGTCCATGGCTGCAAGTTGACGCTGGCCGCGCGCTCAAGAGACAAGTTGGAGGCGCTGGCGGGGGAACTGCCCACGGAAGCGCTGGTCGCGCCGGCGGACATGACCGTTCCGGCAGACATCAAGAAGATGGTTGACCTTACCAAGGAGCGCTTCGGGCGAATCGATGTGATCTGCGCCAACGCCGGCATCTATGTTCCCGGTGACTTCGCTAACGGCGATATCGAAGAACTGATTCGTATGCTGAAGATCAATATCGGCGCCGTCCTGCGCTGCGCTCATCTCGTCATCCCACAGATGAAGGCGCAAGGTGAAGGCGATATCATCGTGACCAGTTCAATCTCCGGCTTCATTGATATCCAATGGGAGCCGATTTACAGCGCGAGCAAGCACGCCGTACAAACCTTCGCCCATACGGTGCGCGGTCAACTGGCGGGCGCCGGCATTCGCTTGATGTCGCTGGCGCCGGGTCAAGTGGCCAATCAGCTTTGGGGTTTCCACGAAGCCGCCGATATCGCGCGCGTCTCAGCCGGCGAGCGTACGCATTTGACCTCTGAGGATTGCGCCGAAGCTCTGATCTACATGCTGTCGCAGCCGCGCCGCGTCACCATTCGCGACCTGGTGATCCTGCCGCAGAATCAGGTGAATATTTGACGGAAGAAGCGCTTATGTCAGATTCGCTCGCGGGTAAAATCATCATCATCACTGGCGCCAGCTCGGGCATTGGCGCGGGCGCCGCTCGTCTCTTGACGGAGCATGGCTGCAAACTCACGCTTGCCGCTCGCTCAGTTGACAAGCTGCATGCGCTGGCGGCGGAGCTGCGCGGCGAGAGTCTCGTCCTGCGCGCCGATATGACCGTGCCGGCCGACATCGACAACATGGTCGCGAAGACGCTAGAGCGCTTCGGACGCATCGACGCGCTCTTCGCCAACGCCGGCATCTTCATTCACGGCGATTATGCCGACAACAGCATTGCCGATATCTCGACCATGCTCATGACCAATGTCGACGGCGTTTTGCGTTGCGCCCACGCGGTCATTCCAATTATGCAAACGCAGGGCGCCGGCGACATCATCGTCACCAGTTCGGTCGCGGGCCACGAGAAGCTGCATCGCGGACCGGCCTATGGCGCGACCAAGCATGCCATCGAAACCTTCGTCAATACGCTGCGCCGTCAAGTCGCCGAAGACGGCATCCGCGTCATGTCGCTGGCGCCGGCGCGGGTCGCCAATGAGTTATGGAACTTGACCGATCCGGAAGAGATCGAAAAGGTGACTGTGGGCGATCAGCACTACTTGAAGGTGGAAGACGTGGTGGACGCGGCTGTTTACATGCTCACGCGCCCGCGGCATGTGACCATTCGCAACCTGGTCATCATCGCGAAGCAGCAGGATGTTTGACAAAATGTGTGACACTATTTCGTAGATTTTCTTCGGAATGTTGAAATCGGCGGTGGGTGTTGTCCGGTCTTTTTCCACTCACGTCGGGCAATTAGCATTCTCGGCTGATTCATATTCAAGCGCGTAATCGTCGCACGTCCTACGGAAGTCAAACCAACGATTTCGCAATCGTCGTCACTCCAGCGAAAATGTTCTTCCCAACGGTCGCTGCGCGGGTCGTATAGACGAGCTTCAAGTTGCAAATCTGGATCTTGACCGGTTTCAAAGTTGAGCTTGTAACTGTTGCAACTGACACAGGAGAGGCAAAGATTGTCTGGGACAGTTTCACCACCGGCCGATACAGGAACGATGTGATCCACAACCATTGACACCACAATATTCTGCTGCGCCTGACAGTATTCGCACTGCCAACGCGCGCGATCGCCTACACGCTTTCGCAGTCAGATGGGAGTCCGCGGCATCTATCCCGCCTCAGGCCTTGTGTTGAGGTATGCGTCAATGTCGTGACCACGTTCCTTTAACAGCACTAAGGCGCGCGACCGCAGAAGCATTTGACGATCAACCAGGTCAACGTGATACTTCAATTCGGCTTTTTCTTGCTTTGTTAACGTTCCTTCAGAACCGCGGTACAACAGATCACGCATGCGAGAGTCCTGCGATTGCGTCAAGCGCTGATAAATCAGCGCCCAAAGTTGCTCGTCCCTACAATTGCTGAGCCTATTTAGCAGATACTCAACAATTGAGTCGTTGCCAAAAAGTAGAGCTAAGCCTTCTTGCAAAATCGCTTCAATACTGCAGTTTTCACCCTTTGCAATAACGCGAACGTATTCTTCAATTTCGAGCGCAATTTCCAACTCTACCGTTGAACGTTTCATCAGCCAGTTGCCTCGCCAAGCGTTGCTACGATTATACCTAAGACCTAGCGACCTTGTCATCCAGAGCGTCGGCGCACTGTTCCTCACCCCAACAGCGCCCGCGCAGCAGCCAAACTCCGCGGCACACCAACCGCCAGCGGCTCCTCGCCGCCTTCGTATTCCAGCGACCACCAGCCGAAATAGCCCGCGCCATCCATAATCGACCGTATCGCCGCGAGGTCGACCAAGCCCGCGCCGATCACCGACCCGGTCAGCAGCTGCCCCATCGGATCGGCGAAGACATGACTTGCTTCGTCGCTTGCCGCGGGACGCATATCTTTTAGATGGGCCAAAACGACGAGGTCCGCCAGATGTTCCGCCGCCTCGGTGGGATTCTGCCCTATCGGCAAGAAGTTGCCGGTATCGAGATTGACGCGCAGCGCCGGCGACGCGACCGCATCGATAATGTCCCGCACTTGATCGCTGCGCCCGGCGAATTTGCCGTGATTCTCCAGCGCCAGGGTGACGCCTCGAGCTTCGGCATAGGCGGCGCCGGCGGACAATCCCTCCAGGATCCAGGCCATGCCTTCCTGCTGCGATACGCCTTCGCGCGCGTTGCCGCTGAAGACGCGGACGATGTCTGTGCCGAGTTCAAGCGCAATATCCACGCCGCGCTTCAGATCCGCCAGCTCCTGGGCGCGGGCGCTCGCCTCCGGTTGGATAAAGTTATTGCTGATGGAAAACACCGCCACATCCATGCCAGCGTCAGCTACCCGCCGCTTCACCTGCGGAATCTCGCGCTCGGCATCGGTCCAGAAGATATCGAGCAGCTCGACGCCGGCGACGCCCTGCGCGGCCGCATAGTCGATGAATCCCGTCAGATCGAGCTGTCCGGCTTGGACCGCCCGCACACAGCTGTACATGCTCAAGCTCAGTTTCACCGTCGTACCCCCGCCGATTTATAAGCCGCTTCAATCACGCCCATCACCGCCAGCCCATCGTGTCCGCTGACCCGCGGTTCACATTTGCCCTCGACGCAATCGAGGAAATGCGCCGCCTGCCGCAGGAAGCGATCCGGTTCGTCGAAATGCTGTTCCGTCCAATCGGCGTCGTTTGCCAACTTGAAGCGCAATCCCGCCGCCGCATCGTAGTCGATGATCGCCTGCCCCTCGGTACCATGTATCCGCACGAAGGCTTCGGCAACAGCTGCCACCCAGCTGCAATTCAGCGCGCCCAGAACGCCGCCCTTGCTACGAACCAGCAAAGAAGCGCTGTCTTCCACCTCAATCGGCAGCGTGGAGGACAAAACCGCATGAGCAGCCTCAATCTCGTCCCCGGTCAAGGCGCGGAAGATGTCGATGCTGTGAACGAGCGTATCAATCAAGACGCCGCCGCCGGCTATGTCAGCCTCGGTGAACCAGGAATTTCCCGCCCGCGCGAAGCGAAAGGCGAAACGGTTCTCGATCTGCACAAGCGCGCCAAGCTTTCCGCTGCGAATCAATTCGATCGCCGCCACTAATGGCGCGTGAAAGCGATGGCAAAACGCGAATTGCAGCAGATGCCCGCGCATGGCATCGACGATGGCTTCTGTCTCGGCCAGCGTGCGCGCCGGCGGTTTCTCGCAGAGCACAGCGATCCCGCGCTCCGCCGCCGCTTCGACCGCCTCCAAGTGAAATTTCGGCGGCGTACAAATGCTAAGGGCGTCCGGCTTGACGGCATCAAGCATAGTCTCGACGTTCGTGAAGACGCGCCCACCGAATTCCGCCACTCTAGCAGCGGCCGCTTCCTCAACCACATCGGCGATGCCGACGATTTCGCAGCGGTCGCCCAAAGCCGTGTAAGCGCGCAGATGAATGCCGCCTATCCCACCTGCGCCGATCACCGCAACCCGTCTTTTCGTCATCTCTTAACCCTTCAAGCCGGTCAGCGCGATGCCGCGCACGAAAGTCTTCTGCGTGAAGAAGAAGAGCACGATCGTCGGCAGCATCGCCAGCGTCTTCGCGCCATTTCCAGCCTTCCAATTGGACCGACGCGGCGGGACGCTACACTATGATTTTGGCTCGCATCCGGTTCTTTGTCAAAACCGCCCGAAACGTGTGACAATAGTTGCACAGGCTCCCGGACCTTCAATCAGGGGAGAGACGACTATGACTGCCACCCACGAACGTGATATACGAAACGAATTCTTGAATATCACCCTGCTTTTGCTCAGCCTTGGCTTGTGGGCTTTTATCTTTGCTGGCGACATCCTGCCCGGCAGCCTGCCGGACATCATCATGTTTGACGCCATCATCATGATCGCTGTCTGCGGGCTCTGCTACTTCATAAAAGGGCGCAGCTTTAATTTCGCCTGCTTCTTCCTGCTCTTCTGCATCGCCTTGATCGCGGTTCAGATTTCGATCGCCAGCGGCGATACCACCGTTCTCTACCTGATCCCGGCCAGCTTGATTGTCGCCGTCATCCTGCTCACCCCCGCTTGGGTCGCGCTCGCGCTGATCGTCAACTGCTTATTCTTGCTCGCTTTCGCGCCACCCGCCGACTTCGCCATGATGCTCGCCTTGTCAGCGATGCACTTGGTGAGCGTTGGCTTGCTCAAGCGCTATTTCGTCAACCAATTGCGGATCAGCCAGGGCTTTCAGGATTACGCCGCTGACCAGATGAACGAAGCGCGGAAGAGCCGGGCGAAGCTGGTGCTGATGTCGAAACAGCTGAAGGAGTATCAAGAACGTCTGCGCGTCATCAACCGGAAGCTGGAGATCGCATTTGAACATGCGGAAGAATCACGCCAGGCAAAGGCGCGATTCGCCGCCAACGTCAGCCATGAGTTGCGTACGCCGATCAACCTCATCGTCGGTTTCAGCGAGGTGATGATCTTGGCGCCTGAGGTTTACGATCAGCCCTTGCCCGCCAGCTATCGCGCCGATATCCAAGCGGTATATCGAAACGCCAGGCACCTGCAGCACTTGATCAACGATGTCCTCGACATTTCTCAGCTCGAGGCGCGCCATCTCGCCATCGTCAGGGAGAAAGCCAGCTTGTGCGATTGCGTGCGCGAGGCGAGTGATATGGTCGCCGATTTGATCGCCAAAAAGGGGCTTGATTTCCAAATTCACCTGCCGCCGGCGCCGCCCGATATGTGGTTCGACCCCTTGCGCATTCGCCAGATTCTGCTGAACCTGTTGATTAATGCCATACGCTTCACCAGTGAAGGCGGTATCATCATCGAAGTCAAAATCGATGAAAAGGAAGCGATCGTGAGCGTCGCCGATACGGGCATCGGTTTGAGCGAAGCCGATATCAAACGGGTGTTTGAAGAGTTTTTTCAAGCCGGCGGCGGTGATGCGCCGGGCGAGAGAGGCTCCGGCTTGGGCTTAACGCTCAGCCGAGAATTGATCCGCCTGCATGGCGGGGCGATGACGGTGAGCAGCGCGGGCTTGCCTGGTCGCGGCAGCCGCTTCTCCTTCACGCTGCCGACGACGCAGAAGCTGGTCGCGCAGATGCCGACCAGCAATCCCGTGACCAACGCGGTCGACAGTGAAAAACGTGTTTTGGTGCTTGATGCGGATGAAGCGGTTACAAGTTTCTTCGCGCGCTACCTTAAGTCTCACCAGGTGCGGGAATGCAACAGCGAAGCCGACGCCCTGCGCGCGCTCCGTCAATTCGCGCCTGATGCCCTTTTGCTGGCTTGTGATCAAGAATATCCTCAGCTGCTTGACCAAATCCGCCGGTTTCATCGTGGCGCGCCGGTGGTCTCGATGCCGATGCCGAGCGGACGTTCGGCGATCCGCCAGCGCGGCGTCCACGATTATCTGGTCAAACCGGTCTCGCGCGCCCAGCTCAATAAGGCGCTGGCGCCCTTTGGCGACGAACTCGGCTCGATTATGATCATTGACGACAATCGCGACATTGTGCGCCTTTTTACGCAGACGCTGCGCAGCCTGGACCGGGACTATGATGTGCGCGCCGCCTTCGCGGGAGCGGAAGGCATCAAACTGATGCGCGCGCAACCGCCCGATCTGCTCATGCTTGATGTGCTTATGCCAGAGATGGACGGCTTCGCGGTGATCGCGGCGATGCAGGCTGACGCGGCGCTTCGTGATGTGCCGATCATTCTGGTCTCAGCCAAAGGCGCCAGCGAATCAATCACGCCCGATATCCGTGGCGAAATCATCTTGAGGCGCGAAAGCGGATACTCGCCAATCGAATTGGCAACCCTTGTCCAAGCATTGATCGACAGCATCCGTCCGCCGGCGGATTTGAAGCTGCCAAAGGCGCGCCACAAGATCGTGGCGCCGGTCTGAAAATTTGGAGTGAAGGTGAACCCATGACGACTCTATCGGGCTTGGAAGTCTTGCTGGACTCGGGCGCGGATCTGGTCGCTGGCAAGCGGGTGGGCTTGCTGGCTTGCCCCAGCAGCGTCGATGGACAATTGCGCGGCAGCATTGAGCGCTTGCATCGGCATCCTGATGTGAATCTGGTCGCGCTCTTCGGTCCTGAGCACGGCATTCGCGGCGATGCGCAAGCCGGCAGTCCCGTCGCCTCGGATATCGACGCGATCACCGGGCTGCCGGTCTACAGCCTGCACGGCGAGACCCAGTCGCCGAAGCCCGAAATGCTGCGGGACATTGATGTCATCCTCATTGACTTGCCGGATGCCGGCGTTCGCTTCTACACATTTCTGGCGACGACGCTCTATGTCATGCGCGCGGCGCGCGACGCGGGCATCGCCGTGATCGTGCTGGACCGACCGGCGCCGATCAACGGAAACCGCGTCGAGGGACCTGTGCTCGAACCGGAATTCGCTTCCTTCGTCGGTCCTTTTCCGCTGCCGATACGTTACGGCATGACGCTAGGTGAGGTGGCGCAATTGATAAATGACCAGGACATCGGCTGTGAACTGAAAGTCGTGGCCATGCGCGGCTGGTCGCGGGCGATGTGGTTTGATGAGACCGGGCTGCCTTTCGTCCCTTCTTCGCCCAACCTGCCGACGCTGGATTGTAGTGGTCCCGAAAAACTGGACACCTAGTAAAGAGAGTATACTAGATGCACAG
>JAPOYT010000113.1 GCA_026706445.1 Chloroflexota bacterium | reverse complement strand
TAAGCTCCCCTTCCCTAGCTTGCTGGGGAAGGGGCCGGGGGATGGGGTTTGCCGCTCGCAACGTAAACAGGGGCGTTTCGCTGAAACGCCCGTATGAATTCTGCAAATCATTTGTCGGGCGGCTGACGGTTGATGCCTACGCGACCCTCTGTGGTGAAAATATGAACCGTACTCCATCAAGCGCCGACCTCATCAGATTCACCGTCGCCGGCCAATCGCCTCAAACAGACATGATATAATCGCCGCGGACCAGGAACGGGGAGACGGCAGCTTGCGCGCGCGCTACCGAGACAAATACCTCATCGGCTTGACTGGCAACATCGCCGTCGGCAAAAGCCGCGTGCGCGAGATGCTGTCGCAGCTCGGCGCCGCCGCCGTCGACGCCGACTGCATCGCCCATCAGGTTCTTGGCAAAGGGGAAGCTGCATATCATGCGGTCGTGGCCGCTTTTGGCGACGGCATCCTCAATGACGAGGGCGAAATTGAACGCGCGGCTTTGGGCGCGATCGTCTTCGCCGACCGCGCGCGTCTCACGCAGCTGGAAGGCATCACCCATCCCGCCATTCGCACGCGCATCGATCAGCGGATTCGCGAGGCAAAAGAGCGCATCGTGGTGGTCGAAGCGATCAAACTGCTGGAAGGCGAGTTGAGGCGCGCGGTCGATTCCGTCTGGGTGGTGGACGCCGCGCCGGAGACCCAGCTGGGGCGCCTGATGACGACGCGAAGCCTGCCCGAAGCGGAAGCGCAGCGGCGGATTGAACTGCAAAACAGCCAAGCCGACAAACTGCGCCAAGCCGATGTCATCATCCGCAATGATGGCGACATCGCCGATACCCGCGCCCAGGTGACGCGGGCTTGGCGCGCGATTCCAACCGGTCTACGTTAGCTGTAGGGGCGAGCCTTGGCTCGCCCGCCGGCTCGCTCTCATCTGCGCGAAGCATGCGCGGTCTCGACTGAAACTCGTCTGGCTACAACCGCGCACATCCGACATAATGACGCTTCGACAACTGCCTAAGGAATTTGCTCAGCAACGTGGAGACGCTAAGCCATGAAAACCATTTCTTATTGCTGTTTCTCGTTTTCGCAATTGCCGCCTTCAGCGCCGCCGCCCATGCCAGCGGCGATTGCGCCGACGAGTTGGGCTGCGTTGAGATCGCGCCCGATGAGAAAATCACCTTCGGCGGCATTCTGCGTCTCTCGGGACCAGAACCCTGGACGGGAAATATCGCGGTCAGCGCTTTCCAACTGGCGGCGCTGGCGCATGACGGCATGCTGCTGGGGCGCGAGATCGAGCTCGTGCTGGAGGACAGCGCCTGTTCTGAGGAAGGCGGACGCGAAGCGGCGCTGCGGATCGTCGCGGATCCGGCGATCGTCGGCATCATCGGCACCAATTGCTCGCTGGCGGCAAAGGGCGCCTTGCCCGTCATCAGCGAAGCCGGCTGGCTCATGATTTCGCCCTCAAATTCTTCGCCCTTTTTGACCAATGCTGACCGTGAGGCCGGCGGGCTCTACCAACCGGGCTACTTCCGCAGCTCACACAACGATCTCTTCCAAGGCGCCTTGAGCGCGCAATTCGCGGCGATGTCCCTGGGCGTTTCCACCGTGGCCACAATCGATGATGGCGATCCCTACACGATGGGCTTGGCAAGCGCCATGGCGGATACCTTTGTCGGCTTGGGCGGCGATGTCGTCTTCCGAGGCAAAATCAGCAAGGGCGCAACCGATATGAGCGAATTGCTTCGCGCGATCGCCCAAAGCGGCGCCGACCTCGTATACTTCCCCCTGTTCGCAGCCGAGGCGACCTTGTTCGTTGAGCAATTGAATAATGCGCCGGAGCTGGAAGACATCATCATGATGACAGCCGATGGCGCCTTCGCCAAGTCCTTCGCGCAAGGCGTCGGCGAGGCTGGAATCGGGCTTTATGTGGCGGCGCCGCATGTCGCCGGCGCGGCTTATGACAACTTCGTCGAAACTTGGAAGCGAGAGATCGACGAGGCCGGACCCACCGGCGGCTTCCACGCCCACGGTTACGACGCCGCCAACCTGCTGCTGCGCGCGGTGGCTGCGGTCGCAAGCGAGCGCGCTGATGGCACGCTGGTGATCGGCCGAGGGGCGCTGCGAGCGGCTTTATCCGCCGTTGAGGATTACGACGGATTGACCGGCGCGCTCACCTGCCAGGACGAATCGCCATACGCGGGCGACTGCGCCACCGGCGAAGCGCTGGCGATATTTCAACTCAGCGGGTCCGAGGTCCACGATGGAAATTGGCCCCCGCCCGTCGTCTGGACTGCTGGCATGGCGCAGGGGCATTAGCCTGCTCGGGTGCTGAGTTTTGACCACAGTTTCTTGCATGCCAAGTCTATGCTAATACAAAGTAGCGCATCCCGATAATTAGGAGTCTGTAGGTGCGATCCTTGGATCGCCCGCCGAACCAGCGAACCGTAGGGGCGAGCCACTGGCTCGCCCACAAATGCCCAACGGGGTCGCAGAATGGCGGCTCGCAACGTCGCCCCTTCAACCCTTGCATGGAGTAAACTATTCTAGCGCCGAGTTGATCAGCAAGACCGTACCAGGGATTTGAATGATCGAACTGACAAGCCTGTCCATCGCCGCGGCGCTGGAACTGATGCGCGACCGCCAAATCTCCGCGCTGGAATTGACCGAAGCGCATCTGACGCGAATCGAGCGCCTCGACCCCGATATCCGCGCTTTCTTGACCGTCACCGCCGATCTGGCGCGCGAGGGTGCGCATGCAGCCGATGAGGCGCGCGCCGCCGGCGACGAGCGACCGCTGCTCGGCATCCCGATTGCGCTGAAAGATGTACTCTCGACAAAGGGCATCGAAACCACCTGTGGCTCGAAGATTCTCAAAGGATATCATCCCGTCTTTGACGCGACCGCCGTCGCCCGGCTAAGCGACGCGGGCGCGGTTATGCTGGGCAAGCTGAACATGGACGAGTTCGCCATGGGCTCGTCCACCGAGAACAGCGGCTTCTTCCCGACCGCCAATCCCTGGAATCTGGAACATGTGCCGGGCGGCAGCAGCGGCGGCAGCGCGGCGGCGGCGGCGGCGAATATGGCGCTAGCGACCCTGGGCACCGATACCGGCGGCAGCATCCGCCAGCCGGCCTCGTTTTGCGGCCTCAGCGCGATCAAGCCGAGCTACGGCCGGGTATCGCGCTATGGGCTGATCGCCTACGGCTCATCGTTTGACCAAGCCGGACCCTTTGCCCGCAGCGTCGAAGATGTGGCGCGTGTGCTGGGGGTCATCGCCGGGCAGGATCCGCTCGATTCGACCAGTATGCCGACCGCCGCGCCCGATTATCTGGCGGCGCTGGATGGCGATATCGCCGGCTTGAAGATCGGCCTTCCCGTCGAGTACTTCGCCGACGGCTTGCAGCCGGCGGTTGAATCGGCGGTGCGCGCGGCGGTGGCGCAGCTTGAAGACTTGGGCGCCGAGGCGCGCGAGCTCAGCTTCAAGCACGCCGATTACTGCCTGCCCGCCTATTACATCATCGCCATGGCCGAGGCCAGCGCCAACCTGGCGCGCTACGATGGCGTTCGCTTTGGCGCGCGCGTCGATGGCGCTGACCTAATCGACACCTACAAAAAGACGCGTGGCGCCGGCTTTGGCGAAGAAGTGAAGCGCCGCATCATGCTCGGCACCTACACGCTTTCGGCTGGCTACTACGATGCTTACTACGGCAAGGCGCAGGCGGTGCGCACGCTGATTCGGGGAGACTTCGACGCGCTCTTCAACGAGGTCGATGTCTTGATTGCGCCGGTCGCGCCCACAACCGCCTTCAAGTTTGGCGAAGTGACTGACGATCCCTTGCGTATGATTCTTGCCGATGTGTTGACGATATCGGCCAATCTGGCCGGCATCCCTGGCTTGAGCGTTCCCTGCGGCTTCGACGCGGCGGGCTTGCCCATCGGCATGCAGATTCTGGGCGCGCCCTTCGCCGAGGAGCGGCTATTGCGCGTCGGGCATGCTTATCAACGCGCTACCGATTGGCATTTGCGCTCGCCGAATTTAGTCTGATTTTTTTCATTACAGAGGGTCGCGTAGACACTGACCTACGACACCGAGCGGCCGACACTAGTATCGCCCCCGCGACTTTTGGTACATGGGGGAGGTCTGCGCCACGACGTGTATGATAGGCAGCGCATACCAAGTGCTAGAATTGATGCATGTGCGGAATCTGCGGCGCCATTCACTTCGACGGCAAACCGGTGGCGCGCGAACTGCTCGCGGGCATGAACGACCTGCTGAAGCATCGCGGTCCCGATGGCGACGGTTACTTCATCGACGGCAACGTCGGACTGGCGATGCGCCGGCTCAAGATCATCGACATCGCCGGCAGCGATCAGCCGCTGACCAACGAAGACGGCTCGATCGCACTGATTTTCAACGGCGAAATCTACAATTTCCGCGAGCTGCGACGCGGGCTGGAATCACGCGGACATCGCTTCAAGACAGAAGGCGATGGCGAGACGATTGTCCATCTTTACGAGGAATGTGGCGGCGAGGCCGTAAAACATCTGCGCGGCATGTTTGCGCTGGCGCTCTGGGATGCGCGGCGGGGAACGCTGCTGCTGGCGCGCGACCGCTTCGGGCAGAAGCCGCTCTATTGGTATCGCGATCGCAAAGTCTTCGTCTTTGCCAGCGAGCTCAAAGCGATCTTGGCGCATCCGGCTGTACCGCGAGTTTCTCGCTTTGGCGGTGACGACAAACTCGCGCTAGCCGCCTATTTGAGCTTCGGCTATGTGCAAGCGCCCGAAACCGCTTTTGCTGGCATAAGGACGCTGGCGCCGGCCACGGCATTGCAGGTCAATCGCTCCGGCGCGGTGAAGGAATTGCGCTACTGGGAGGCGGCTCGCCTGGCGCCGCCCGATACATCGGCGAAAGCGAAGATCTACGTCGGCGCGCTGCGCGAACAATTGGAAGAGGCAGTCAAGCTGCGGCTGGTTAGCGATGTGCCGCTGGGCGCCTTTTTAAGCGGCGGGCTCGATAGCAGCCTGATCGTCGCCCTCATGCGTAAGCACAGCAACTCGGCAGTCAAGACCTTCAGCATCGGCTTTGAAGGCGACGACAGCTTTGATGAGACGCCGCATGCCGAGACTGTCGCGCGCCATCTCGAAACCGAGCACAAAGCCTTCCGCGTCAAGCCGGCGGCGATGAGCCTGCTCTCCGAGCTGGTTTGGCATCACGATCAGCCCTTCGCCGACAGCAGCGCTATCCCCACATACTTGGTGAGCAAGCTGACGCGCGAGCAGGTCACAGTGGCGCTGACCGGCGATGGCAGCGATGAGCTTTTTGCTGGCTATGAGCGCTTCTACGCCGCTGAGCTGATGCGCAAGCTGGGATTTGCGCCCTCCTCGCTGATGCGCGGGGCGGCGGGAATGCTCGCGCTGCTGCCTGAAGGCACAAGCTACTACGACCCGGTGAAGCGGGCGGGGCGTTTCGCGCGAGCGGCGAGCCAGCGACTAGACGTCGCCTATTTCGACCTGGTCCGTGTCTTCGACAATGAGCTGCTGGCGGAGATTTGCCCTGGCGGGGAACGGCATCCGCCCTTCATGAATCCCTACATGAACGCCGGTCAACCGCATTCGGTGGCGCGGCTGGTAGAGGCGAATATGTGCTCATATCTGCCCGATGACCTGTTGATTAAAGCCGACCGCTGCAGCATGATGGCGTCGTTGGAAGCGCGCGCGCCTTTCCTCGATCACGAGCTCGCCGATTTCGCCGCCACGATTCCCTTCAACCTCAAGCTGAAGGGCGCGACTACCAAGCATATTCTAAAAGAAGCGGCGCGCGGATTGCTGCCTGACGACATTATCAACCGGAAAAAGCACGGTTTTGGCGTGCCGCTTGGCGCTTGGCTGCGGCAGGATATCGGAGCGGCGCGCGATATTCTGCTCAGCCGGCGGGCGCGCGAGCGGGGACTGCTCGATATGACGGTGGTAGAGCGCTTGCTCCGCGAACACGAATCAGGCGCGCGTGATCACAATCGGCAGCTTTGGGCGCTGCTTACGCTGGAGGAATGGCATCGTCAGTTTGTCGATGGGGCGCAGATTGGGTTACCATCGTTAACAGCGCCTCCATCATGAAGCGTATACTTATGTAACGCACGAGTTGAACGGTCTCATGTCTGTGTTTCGATGTATGTGGTAAGATTGAAGTGGCTTGAAAGGAGGACAACCGATGAACGAGATTGAAAATCCCGCTGCGAGGCGTCGCCGGCAGATTCCAACAGTGGTCTTCGCCCTAGTGATTATCATATCGTTTTACATTGCGATATTCTTCGCAGCTTTGAGCGTTCTCCTCTTGACCGGGCATACGTGGATCTCGTAGCACTCACATCAATTGCGGCGCTGATAAGCATTGCAAGCGGTGTACTGGCATTCTTGGTGTGGGTCCGCCAGCAGGTAGATGCGGCGCGCCAGGAAAACAGAGAAGAACTACGTACCGCTCGTGGGGAAATCTATGAACAACTGCGCCGTGAACTTTCCGCCGAATTGAGAGCAGAATTGTATAAGGAATTACTTGACGCTTCCAGCGACGAAAAGCCGCGCGATCATTCTCAAGTAGTAGAGAAGCAAGATTCTACAGAAGACTCAGCTGATAGCAATGTGACGCGTCTCTCTGATACGCAATGACCTAGTTCGTCAGAGTAAAGACTTCATTTCATCGCGCTTGTCTTCAAAGCGCCACTGTCCGAACGCCCCTCCGCGCTTCATCCAGGCGCCGCTCCCACTCCGCGTCCAGATCCGCCGGAATCCGCGCGCAGCCGACGTGCTCCAGCGTGAACGATGCGGCCGCCGCGCCATAACAGCCGGCCGCTACAATGTTGCGCTCGCGGCAATACCCGACCAGGAAGCCGCCGCAATAGCTATTGCCTGCGCCGGTCTGATCAACCACCTCGGCGACCTCGACTGCGGGGATGTAATGCGCTACTGCATCGCCACCCCGCGCCACAAGCGATCCAAGCTCGCCCATGCGCAGCGCCGCTGCGTTCACGCCATCGTCCAGCATTCGCCGCATGATCTCCAGCTCGTCCTCAACGCCGTACATTGTCTGCGCCTCGTGCAGATTGGGCGAGACGATATCGGCTTGGGCGATGCCCTTCAAGAAAGCCTCGCGGTCGGCGCTGAGCATGAAGACCCGAACCGGCTCCCACAGCAGCATCGCATCAGGGAAGCGCGCGCGCCAGCCCGCGACATGTTCGGGCGCCCGCAGCAGCGTGAAACCAGTGGCGCGCTCAAATGGCACATGCGGGCTATCGGCAGCGGGACCGTACATGAAGGGCTCGATGACCTCTACGCGGAAAATCTCGTTGCGCAGGCCATTCCACTCGAAGATCTGCCAGCCGCGCATCTGCGGATGATGCGTCCACACAAGCCCAGCCGTATCAAAATCGGCTTCCAGGCGAGCGCGGATATCAGTCGGCAGGTCCTCGCCAACCACGCCGACCAGCGCCGGTTTCTCGCCGGCGAAGGCGATGCCGTAAGCGGCGTGGGCGCCGCCGCCGCCGAGCACGCCCATGCTCGTGCGCCCATCGGGATAAACGATGTCATCAATGATGCTGCTGCCGATGGCTAGAAAATCTGGAGAGGGCATAGGTTTATCTCACCGCAGCGACACAGTTGTCGAACCCCAAATGTATCGCGAAAGATTGCAGACTGCTAATAGCTGCAAAATAATCAAATGGTTGTAGGGGCGAGCCGATGGCTCGCCCTCTCTTGCCATCGGTATTCATCACGCAATGCTTGTCTAAGTTGAGTCTGCTGAAGGCGCAATGATATTTCCCATCCAGGAGGGCGCATAACCTGGGCGCCTTCACCTGTTGACCTTGCCTGCGGCAGACCCAATCCCACGGCCCCTTCCCCGAGCAAGCTAGGGAAGGGGAGCTACGTCGCAGTGGACGCAAGGTAGTTTGCGTGGGCGGCCGCATTGTCGCGCGAGCGGCCCGAGGAGCGCGCCTTACTGCATATCAAGGGACGAGCATGCCGCAAGCGTTCGTTCCAGCGCCGCTTTCTCGCGACTGTCAATTGTAAGGCTGTACTTTGCTTTTACCTTGATAACGCGGTCAGCAAACCAACACTTATTCAATTTGGGTCGCCATTCGGCAAAGTCCTTGCCACTCTTCTGATGCCGGTTCACACTCGGCGAAGCCAGCGTTAGATTCAATAAGTCTCTGGCGAAGGTCTTGCGCCCCTGCTGATTGGCGCCGCATAAGCCGCTGTCATGGGCTTCTGATCTCGCTACGATATGTTCAATGTCGGTATCACGCGTGCTGCCGAAGGTTGTCCCACTGTAGGGACCATAGACGCGCCCGCCCATACCGGACACAATTCTCGCCTCCACCGACTGCGGATAGGGATAATCATCCGAATCGTAGGGCGAACATCGATTTTCCGGCGCGACGACAAGGCGGTTCAGACGGTGTAGCGCTTGCTGGACGGCGGCGTTGATGACGGTTGCAGCCGAAGCCGGCGGCGGGGTCGGCGCGCGCGCTTGCGGTTCATGGGCGCTGACGAAGCGTGTCACCGCGATCCAACCCAAATCAATATCGATCCAACAGTAGACATCGCCTTGGCGCGAACCAAAGACTTTATAGCGCTCGCCGGGCGGTGTATTGCCCAAAATTGCCGCGGAAGTGGACGGGCGCTGGCGTATGTTCATGTTGTTGTTGACCCAAGCCTGCCTGTGAGGAAAGCAGCCGCTTTCCTCCGCTTCACGACGCGCAGGCGCCGCGTCTCTCTCGGTGGCGCCGCTTTCCTCCGCTTCTCGCGCGGGCGCGGCGTCTCTCTCGGCGGCGCCGGTTCCCTTCACTTCTCGCGCGGGCGCCGCGTCTCTCTCGGCGGCGCCGCTTGCCGCCTCAGGCGCTGCGCGGGCGGGCGTGGAAGCCGGGCGAGGCGCGGATCTGCCGACCCTTGCGCGGGGAGACGGATCAGGTGGCGAGATGATGGCGAAGACGACCGAAGCGGCGATCACTAAAAGAATCATCCCCGTATGCCGGCTGCCGGCTTTGGATCGCCGCCGTCGCCTTCTTGGCTTCCAAAGTTTCATCGTATTCTTGCTTTCGGTCGCCTAACGCTTCAACTCGGTAATCATGTGGCTCGAACGGATCTGGCTGGCACCGTCCGCCCAATCGGGTCGGCGGCCGCCTTCAAAGTTGCGGAAGTAAGGCGCGCCAATGGCTGCGGCGAGGGCGGCTGCGATCAACTCGCCAGGAATGCTGTAGACGATCGAGGCGTAGCGCTCCGGTACATCGCGCGGGATCGGCAGCAGCGTCTTGACGTAGCCCCGGATCTCGGTCGCGTCGGCGGTCGAGACCAGCGCCAGCGGTCTTCCGATGCTCTGGGCGGCGCGCGCCACCTCAGCCATGCGGTCGGCATCGAAACCGCTCGCCGACAACAGAATCGTCGGGATATTGGTCGCCTCGATGAAGTATTGCAGGTGCGACCATTCTTCCGTTTCTTGCGCCAGCGCGCTATCGCCGCTCGCTTCCAGCACTTTGGCGGCGCTGAACATGGCAACGCCATAAAGCGGTCCGGCGCCGACAAATTCGAAGATCGGCGCGTCGCTCCAGGTATCCGCCAGCTCATCGGCGATTGGTTCGCAGATTTGAATCGTCTCTTCGATGACATCGGCCAATTCAGCCAGCGCCGTCCGCTCGGCATCGGCTGCGCGCGTGGTCAATGCGCCACGTACCTCGCCAATCCGCAGCGCCGCCAATACCAGCGCGATCTGCGAAGCCAGGTAAGAGCGGATGCCGGGCACGACCATGCCCGCCAGCTCATCCGGCAGCGGCGGCACCGCCGTCTCAAAGAGCTTGTCGGCGACCCGGTTGAGCGGTCCAGCGGGATTGCCGGTCAGGGCGACGGTGGTGGCGCCGGCCAGACGCGCCATATCCAGCGCTTCAATCGTGCGACTGACCTCGCCTGAGACCGACACGCCGATGACCAGATTGGTACGCGGTCCCGTATCGGGCAGGTAGCCGGCGGTATAGCGGCTGAAGGGCAGCGAGCTCAGCGCCTGCGTCGGCACGCCGGTCAACTGATGGAAAGCCAACTCGGCGCCGACCGGGGCGTGGTGGCTGTCGCCGCAGCCGACCAGGTAGATGCGCTTGACCGAGGTGCAAGTCTCGAAGTCGAAGGCGCGGCGGGCTGAGGCGTCAAAGGGTTTGACAATGTCGCGGACGAGGGCGGGCAGGGTGTCGATCTGCTGGTGCATGGGGGAGCGAGTGGTCATGAGGGATTCCTTTGCGGGTGAGGTTGAGACTATACAAATGTAACGCAGATGGGATTGGCGCGCACGTGCGGAGTTTTTTTCACCACAGAGGAAAAGAAGTAGTTCCAAGTTAGTCATGCGAAACGTGATTGGAAAATATGGCAGGAGTGGGCGAGCCACCGGCTCGCCCCTACAGGTTTTCGATTATTTTGGCATTTTCTTTCGTACGGCAGTCATTCTCATTACTTTGTTTGAACTACTGAGGAAACACAGAGAGCGCCGAGGATTTTACCACCGAGGTCTGTTAATGGCGCAGAGATAAGCATCAAATGGGGATGAGCCGAAGTATTGCTGCGAAATCGATTCTTTCGAATATCATAGATGCTTCTAACGTAATTCTCCCTCCTGTCGTGTATAGTGTTCCGCATAGCATTCTTGCTTCAAGGTATTGAATTTGGTTAAACTACTCTTTAGGCAGAAACATGGTTACAATGTCGCTGTATATCCAGATGATCATGAACCGGCTCATGTCCACGTATGGAAAGACAATATGGATATAAGAGTCTTCTTGGATCCTATCGAGTTTGGGGAGAATCCCGGATTCAAAACGGCGGATCTGAAACGGATTAGGAAGTTAGTGACGAAGCACAAGGACAGGCTGTTAGCACAATGGGTCGAATATCATGGTATACCCGGTAGCGAAGAACACTAGGAAGGGAGGTTAAGCAATGGACCTGATGCCGCTGGTGAATCCAGTCCGGTGCGCGGCAAAGAAAGTAACTTTCAGCAAGAAGTACGCGCGGATTTCGCTCGCGGATGGCCGCGTGATTAGTCTTCCGTTGAAATTCTACCCTCGCTTGCAGAATGCCACCGACGCGCAAAGAAAGAACTACGAGTTGTTCGGTCTCAACATCTATTGGGATGAGCTGGATGAAGGCATCGACTTGACGGCTATGCTCACCGGCATGTATCGTCGCCGAGAGAATGTGGAGCCGGTCAGTTAAGCGCTTGCCCCGCCCGCCACTCAGCCATCGTCTTGCTGCCCTTGCTCTTGTTGCAATGCGTACACAATAGCTGCAAGTTCTCGAAGTGATCCGTCCCGCCGCGCGACTTAGGCAGGATGTGATCTACCTCCATAACTTTGAAAGGAAAATGCGTCTCGCAGCCCAAGCAGACGCCTTCCTGCTCGCCGTATAGCCGATGGCGGTGGGTGCGGTAATTCGGCAGTTCGCCCAGATCGGTGCGCTTCGGCAGCGTCTCAACCACGTTGGCGCCGCCCCATAATGCGCCGCGATCTTCGCTGATGCGCTCGTTGACCAGCTTGACCGCCAGCGGCGAC
>JAPOYT010000189.1 GCA_026706445.1 Chloroflexota bacterium | reverse complement strand
CGTATTATCCGATGGCGGCGGCGGGAAACGAGTTCGAAGGTATTTGGATGAGGCTATGCGCTATGGCGTTCCGCTAGAAGACGTGTGGGATATTCCGAAACTAAACAATTCAGACAAAGAGAGAAACGGCTACCCGACTCAGAAGCCAATCGCCCTTTATCGCCGTCTGATCGCAAGCGGAAGCAATGAAAATGCATTAGTGCTTGATCCCTTCTGCGGCTGCGCCACGACTTGTATAGCCGCTCAGGACTTGGGACGGAAGTGGGCCGGAATTGATGTAGCCAGCAAAGCTATAGAACTGACGAAGATGCGCCTTCGCAATGAACTAGGTCTTTTTGCGAATCCGATACATCGAACGGATATTCCCCAGCGGACGGACTTAGGCAAGATGCCTAGGCCCGCCAGCCACAAGAGAGCGCTCTACGGCGAGCAAGCGGGAAACTGTGAAGGCTGCGGCGAGCATTGCCAGATACAAAACCTCGAAGTCGACCACATTGTCCCGCGCTCAAAAGGCGGCACTGATCACATCGAGAACCTGCAATTGCTTTGCGGCGATTGCAATCGTATCAAGGGCAATCGAGGTATGGAATACTTGCGCGTGAAACTTCAGATGCTCTGACCGCTCAATTGCTATTTGATGGACAGGCACAATTGACTGAAATATACCCAATCCAAAAAAGGAGTTGCCCAAATGGTTTTACGCTCACTGGTAGGAGCAAGCGTCAAACGCAAGGAGGACCCGGGTCTCATCACCGGTTCTGGCAAATACGTCGGCGATATCAAGCTGCCTGGCATGTGCCACGTCGCATTTGCGCGCAGCCCCTACGCCCACGCCAAAATCCTCAGCATTGACACGGTGGCTGCGCTTGCGCGCGAAGGCGTGCTGGCAGTGGTCACCGGCGATGATCTGCGCGATCAATACGAGCCGACGCCGGTTGCTGGCGGCGACCACGCGTTGGAGCATTACAGCCATCTCGCGCTTTCCGTGGAGCGCGTTCGCCATGTCGGCGAAGCAGTCGCGGCTGTAATCGCGACGAGCGCCGAAGCCGCTGCGGACGCGCTCGAAGATATTGCGGTCGAGTGGGAAGAATTGCCGGCCGCCGCCGATCTGCTCAGCGCCTACAGCGGCGACGCCCCGCCAGTCTTCGACGGGCTTGACAGCAATATCATCGACGAGGGCGAGAGGAAGACCGACGACATCGACGAGATCTTCGCGAGCGCGCCCCACAGCATCAGCCAGCGCATGCGAAGCCAGCGCGTCGCCGGCGTGCCAATGGAAGTACGCGCGGTGGCGGCCGCTCCCGATGCGGTCACCGGCGGTCTCACGCTTTGGTCGAGCACGCAGATTCCGCACGGCGTACGGACGGCTTTGGCCGGCGTGCTGCGCCTGCCAGAGAGCACGCTGCGGGTGATCGCGCCCAATGTCGGCGGCGGCTTCGGCGTCAAGAATCAGCTTTATCCGGAAGAGATCGTGGTGGCGAAGTTGGCGCAGATTTATAACATGCCCCTGAAGTGGGCTGGCACGCGCGTCGAGCACTTCATCTCCACCACACATGGCCGCTCGCAGATAGCCGATGTCGCTGTCGCCTACAATGCCGAGGGCCGAATCCTGGGCTTGCGCCTGCATGTAATCGGCGAACTCGGCGCCTACCCGCCCTTTTACGACATCGCCCATTTGACCGGCTTGATGGCGACAGGCAATTACGATATCCAGTCGGTGCATTTCAAAGCGAGCAATGTCTTCACCAACACGGTATCGGTAGCGGCGTATCGCGGAGCCGGACGCCCGGAAGCGATCTATTATATCGAGCGCGCCATCGAGATGATCGCCGACGAACTCGGGATCGACGCCGCCGATGTGCGCCGCCGCAATTACATCAAGCCGGAGCAGTTCCCCTACAAGACGCCGACCGGCTCCACGTATGACACAGGCGATTACGAAGCCAATCTGAACAAGGCCTTGGAAACTTCAAATTATGAAGCCCTGCGCGCCGAGCAGGCGCAGCGCCGCTCTAATGGATCTGACAAGCTGCTCGGCATCGGCTTGGCGACTTATGTCGAAATGTGTGGCTTTGGACCCTTCGAGAGCGGCCAAGTGCGCGTCGAGCCAAGTGGCACCGTAACCGTCTACACCGGCACGTCGCCGCACGGGCAGGGCTTGCAGACGACATTCGCGCAAATGGTCGCTGACGAGATCGGCGCCGATTATGAGCAGATCGTCGTGCGCCACGGCGATACCGGTTCGCAGCCCATCGGTGTTGGCACCTTCGGCAGTCGCAGCCTGGCCATCGGCGGCTCCGCCATCGTGCGCGCCTCGGAGAAAGTGCGTGAGAAGGCAATCAGAATCGCCGCCCACATGCTGGAGGCGGCGCCCGGCGATATCGAATTCGCCGATGGCGAGTATCGTGTCAAAGGCGTACCGAGCCGCAGCCTGGGCTTAGGCGAAATCGCCGCGCGCGCCTACTCGGACAACCTGCCCAATGACATTGACACCGGTCTGGAAGCGACTGATTTCTTCCGCCCGCCCGATTTCATCTATCCCTTTGGCACCCATGTCGCGGTGGTCGAGATCGAGAAAGACACTGGCCTCATCAGCCTGCGCGAATTCTACTCGGTTGACGACTGTGGCCCGCGCATCAGTCCGCTGCTGGTCGAAGGGCAGATCCACGGTGGGCTGGCGCAGGGCATCGGCCAAGCCCTGCTGGAGGAGATCGTTTTCGATGAACAGGGACAACTGTTGACCGGCACGATGATGGATTACACCATGCCGCGCGCCGACAATTTCCCGACCTTCACCATCGACAAGACGGTCACCGAAACGACGCTCAATCCGCTTGGCGCCAAGGGCATCGGCGAGGCGGCGACCATCGGCTCGACGCCGGCTGTGGTCAATGCCGTGATTGACGCGCTTGAACCCTACGGCCTGCGCCATATCGATATGCCGCTGACGCCGCATCGGATCTGGGCAGCGATCAACGACGGCTAAGCTAACGGCGGCCCGCCATGTCATCGAGGTACTCACTTGCGCGCGACCTGGACGAATTTGAGCAGATGGTCGAGCGGCTTGAGGACTATTTGCTTGGCGATGCCATGTACCTGCCGATAGGCGGTGGCTTCTTCCGCGGATCCAGCACACCGCAAATGACTTTGGGCGCCCTGCTCCTCAGGCGGCGGCGCTTGCGCCATCTCCGCCCCAAGCTGAAACGCGCCGACGGAATCCGACTTGATGTCGCGCTGGCGCAGCACTGTCGTCTGCGGCAAGAGTGGACGCTGCATTACGACAAGAAGCTCAAACAAGAAGTCCCATTGCGGCTAAGAGTGATGGCCGGTTTCTTCCGCGAGTGCGGCGAGAATCCGCGCGAATGCGCCGGCGCCTACCCGGTCGAAGCGCTGAGACGGAGCATCATACAGGAAATTATTCTCGCGATGGCTGAGTTCGGCTACGACAGGCGCGATGTGACCGCGGCCATCCGGCCGGCCGATCAAGCGCTCAGGCGCATCCTGCACGCGGGCGAATTTATCTGGTCGCCGGTGTTGGAAGAGGTCTATCCGCGCAGGACGTTTTGGTGGCTGTACGGCGGTCCGGATGGCGCTTAGCGCAAGACCGCGCGGCAAAGGCGTCGAGAATATTGCGGACTGGAGAGTCCAAACATGAGGGTAAGGGCATTCAGCGCAATCGTTGTGTTCCTTGTGTTTGGCGGCCTAGCCAGCGGCCAAAGCTATCATGTGCGAGTCGACAGCGAAACCAACTTGCGCGACGCCAATCGCCTCGACGGGAGTATCGTTGAAACAATTCCAGCGGGCACAGTCCTGCCGGTCATCAATTGGGCGGCAGACTGGCTGAAAGTCGTCAGGGGGAGGCGCCGGCTGTGGATGGCAGACTGGGTGAATTACACGCTCGTTGAATTCAGCGAAGACGCTGACCCCAACACCGCGATGCCAGCCACCATCGATACGCAGTTTCATGGTGAAAGCTGCTGCGCCGTTGAATGGCTGTGCGAGAACGAAAGAACACGGGTCAGCGCCAGTTGGGCTTTCCGATTCGGACGCTGCCATGTAGAGACAGCGTACCTGAAGCCGGATTATCGCGTCTACAACTGCTGTTTTCTGGGCCGCCCTTGCTACGGTGACAGGGCTTGGCGCAAGGGATTCACGGGCTTTCAGAATTACCAATGTAAAGTGCGGACCGTAGAAATCACGGGGTCGGATGAATTTATACACCGTATGCACCAAGCCTTCGCCATGCTCAAGCACAGGGCGCCGGTTTGGTACGCCTATGCCATAAGCGGCTTAGACTCGATCACCGAAATCCCGGAGTCTTATCCCATCGGCGTCCATGTTAGATCGAGGCAATTCCAAGAGCATGCGAGCGCGCTGCATTTTGACGCGCCCGGCGAGGCGCGCATTGTTTGGATGGCAAGCGTCCTTGCGCACGAAGCCTGCCATGTCCACCTCTATGAGGCGAAAGTCTTTCGGACAACGGACACTTCAGCAGCCGAGGAAAAACTGTGCACGGAAGTGCAATTGTCGGTGGCCGACATCATTGATCCCACGGACTATTTCAATGACCATCTTCAGACGCTGATCGACAATATCCATAACCCCGAGTACCAGTGGTGGTAGACCGCCTGGTCGCGCTATGAGCCGCTTTTTCTTTGTCCTGGCAGATGCTCTACACGGCGCTGGCGCGATGCTCCCACGCCGCTCGTTGAGTTCTTTGATGTGTCGTGTATAATCTGATGGAGCATGGCGCAGGAGGCTCAGCATGAAGACCTACACAATGGAATCCGCCGTAGCCAATTTTGACGAATTGATGAAAGACGCGCAGGAAGGTCTGACCATCTACATCATCGGCAGCGATGGTCGCGAATATGAATTGATTCTCAAGCGCATGCCCGTCAACAAACCGCGCAAACCGGGCAGTGCCCTTGGATCAGTTAAAATGTCCGATGACTTCGACGCGCCTTTGCCGGAATTCGAACCCTACATGGAATGAATTATCTGCTCGATACATCGACTTTCCTGTGGTACGTATCCGCAGAATCTGAACTGAGTCCTCAAGCCAGGTCAATTATCGGCGATACGAGAAACAACGTTTACCTCAGTTTCGTCAGCATCTGGGAACTCTCGATAAAGTGTCGCATTGGCAAACTGGAATTGACGTCGGAATCATTGTCCGACTGGCTGGATATGCATCTTGCGGCAAACAGTTTTAGGCATCTTGAGATCAAGGTTTCGCACCTCTTGCAATACGCGGACCTGCCTCTTGTCCACCGTGACCCATTTGACGGACTCCTGATTGCGCAATCACAAGTTGAAAACATTCCCGTCATCACCAGCGACGCAGCCTTTGATTCATACGAAATCCAACGCGCTTGGTAGCCCCGCCCGCCCTCTGGCTAGATGGGAGTCCGGGCGATGTCCGCCGCGCTCGTTGAGTTCTGCGATCAGTCGTGTATAATCTGATTGAGCATGGCGCAGGAGGCTTGGCATGAAGACCTTCACCGTGGAAGAAGCGAAGCAGAATTTGGACGAGGTACTGGAACACGCCAATGAGGGTGGAACCGTCATCCTAATCGGCGAAAACGACCAAGCGTATAAGCTTGTCTCCACGCACATTCCCAAAAAGGGCCCGCGCAAAGCGGGAAGCGCCAAAGGGCAGATCATCATTACTGACGAATTCTACGAGCCGTTGCCCGAATTCAAACCCTACATGGAATGAATTACCTGCTGGATACATCATCATTTCTGTGGTTCGTCCATGACGACAGGCGATTGAGCGCAAGCGCTGCGGATCTCATTGAAAGTTCCAGCAATGAAATCTATCTGAGCCTCGCCAGCATTTGGGAGATCGCGATCAAGGTAAATTTGCGAAGAGGCCTGGCGTTGCGACGACCATTTCCAGAGTTTATCGATTATCAGTTGAACACCAATCGATTCGAGCTCCTTGAAATCAACGTTGCTCATCTGAAACGAATATCCGATCTCCCACTCCATCACCGAGACCCCTTTGACCGTCTCTTAATCGCGCAGTCCCAAGTTGAAAACATTCCCGTCATCACCAGCGACGCGGCCTTTGATTCATACGAGATCCAACGCGTCTGGTAGCCCAATCTACGCGACATGAGCCTATTCATCTTTTTCATCTTCGCCGCTGTGCTAATCGGCGCTGGCGCGATGCTCTCCCCGGCCTGGCGTACGACGCAGCCGCGCGTCGCCCTCGCCGCAACACTGTGTTTGGCGCTCGTAGTAGGCGGCGCCGTATTCTATGCCGAGGCCTTCGGCTGGGATACGCTGGTGGTCGATTATTTGCTATTCGCCTTGCTGTCCGGTGTTGTGCTGGGCGGCACGCTCTCCACCGCCCAAGCCCGCGCCGAAGCCCGTGGCGAGCGTCTGGAGGATCGCGATCAAGGCTGGCCCGGCCCTGGCGACTTGGCCTTCTTCGCGTTCGCGGCGCTTTTGCTGTTGGTCCCGCACCTGCACCTGCCCGCGCCCTTGGGCGAGCGGGGACCAATCCTCGGCATCCACAGTCTGGCGGTCCGCGAGGGCGGCTCGTTCAGCTCTCTTGATCCCTACCTGCCGCAGGAGCGGGTAATTGTCTCGCCGGGCTTTCACGCTTTATCCGCTTACCTAAGCGCTCAATTGGCCCAGTCGATTCCGCTGATTCAACTCAGTGTGGCGGCGGTGGTCGCTTTGCTGCTCGTCTGGCTGGCTTATGACTTCGGCGCTGAACTGGCAGACAAAAGCCTAGGCCGCGCTATGGCGATAGCGACGCTGCTCTGCCTTGGCCTCTACCGCAGCTACCTGGATGGACATTTCGCTGAATTGTTGGCGCTGCTATTCATGTTCGCCTTCTTGCTGTACGCACTGCGACTGTCGCGCAAGTTCAACCTGGCCGATCTTGTCGCTGCGGGCTTGATGCTGGGCGCGGTCGCCTACACCAGCTTGAGCTTGGCCCTCGTGACCGTGCTGGGCTGGATTACGCTGCTCGTCCTCGTCTGGACGCAGGAGCGCAGCAAATCCACCGCCGTCGCGCGCTGGGCGCTGACTTTCGCCATACCTGCCATCGCCTTGCTCGGCATCGCCCCCTGGCTGGTCAACAATCTGCCGCTGATTTGGCCGATCAGGCCTTCGCCTTTCCCCGCCGACTTAAGCAATCTCTTTGCCATCATTCATGAACAGGGCATCGTGATCGCGCTGCTGGCGCTCAGGGGCCTGTGGATCGGTCTGCGCGCGAAGGGGACCCTCCGATTCGTCTCGCTGCTGATGCTGATGTGGCTCCTGCTCGTCATCGAGTTCTCATGCCTTGGCCTCATCGGCCGATTGCTTCCGCCCGTCGGCGAGCTGACGAATGCGCCAAATCTGGCGCGTCATGGCCTGATCCTGCCATTCATTTGGTTTGGAGGCGTCGCCTTGCTCGAGATATGGGACGAACGGGTAGCGGCGGCGATCAAGGCGCGCTTGCGCAAAGCGGCAATGCCCATCATCGCGATCGCCGCGGCGATGCTGATCGTGCTAGCGGTTGCCTTTCGCGCGCTGTTGAGCGTGCTCGGCTTCCCACCAGCGGCGCTGAGCCAGGATGAGGTGGCGGCCATGACCTGGCTGCGAGACAACGCGCCACCCGATGCAATTGTAATGGCTGCGGATGGCGACGCCTGGCTGCCTGTATTCTCCGAGCGGCGGGCGATCGACATTCGCGCGCTACGTTATTTTGAGTGGGATACCGTCGCTGGCGAATACGCGAGCGACAGCACCGTAGATTATATTGTTGCGCGAGCAGGGACGAAAGCGCCCGTCGACATGCCCCGAAATCCAGCATTCGAGGCAGGTGGCGTCCGCGTGTATCATGTAACCGATTAGTGACCGTATAGGAAATAAGAATCATGTCCAAGCGAAAAGTCGTCCTCACCGGCGCCAGCGGTACTATCGCCAGCGTCCTGCTGCCCGCGCTGCGCGAACGCTACGACCTCACCTTGCTCGACGCTCGCGCCAAGGACCGAAATGGCGTCGAAGTCGAAGGCCTGCAAGTCGTCGACCTGCTCAACAGAGATCGTGACAGCTATCGACAGTACTTCGCCGGCGCCGACGCGGTGGTGCATTGCGCCTATTATCGCGTCCAGGATCAAGGCGACGACGCCTACTTTTCGTCCGAACTGGAGAACCTGCAGCTGACCTATAATGTTTACCAAGTCGCCTGGGAAGAAGGCGCGCGCCGCTTGGTGGCGGCCAGCACCAACCACGCCGCTGACTTTTACGAGAACTACGCCCTCGAAGGTCGGGTACCGATGGTGACGCCCGATCAAAACGCATCCGACAATTGGTACGGCTGGGCGAAGATCGCCTTCGAGCAGATTGGGCAAGTCTACGCCAGCGGCGTCAGCCACAACGGACACCCGCTGGAGAACGTGCAGATTCGCATTGGCGGACCACGCGAAACCGATCTCGCCGAGGCGCCGCTTGGCGATCTGCGCCGGATGCGCCGCGCCCTCGCCGTCTACATCAGCCAGCGCGATATGTCGCAGCTGTTCATCAAGAGCATCGAGACCGAAGACATCAGCGACGACCTGGGTGTTCCCTTCCAGATCTTTTATGGCATCAGCGCCAATTCCCATGCGATCTGGAGCATCGCTAAGGCCCGCCGCGTTATCGGCTATGCGCCGCAAGACAACTCGGAGGAACGCTTCTTCGACCTGATCCAGGCGCACATGAAAGCGGCCGGCAAAACTTCACGCTAGCCTCGCAGCAGCCGCGGGGCGGCGTCGCTGATATAGGGTTTCAGCGTCCGAAGCGCGCCTTCCAGCGCCGCCAGCGCATAGTCGATCTCGGCGCGAGCCATCGGCGTCGAAATGCAGAACATGCCGCGATTGCTGGTGTAGACACCGCGATTCAGCAATTCGAGGTGCAGCAGCTCGCGCAGCCGCCCTATGCCTAATCCGGCGCGAGCGGCATCGCTCAAGGTAATCACGGGCGCATCCGTCCACTGTATCTGTTGCAGCGATCCATAGCCCAGACATTGCGCGCGAATTCCCATTGACCCAAATAAGGCATTGATGCCCGCAGCCAGGCGCTCGCCCAAGTCGTTGATTCGATCAATCGACTCCTGATTCAGAAGATTCATAGCGGCGACGCCGGCGGTCATGGTGATGTTGTTGCCATTGAATGTGCCGCTGTGGTAGAGATGATCGGCGCCCGCCGCCGGATTGAACTGCGCCATAATATCCGCCCGCCCGCCAAAGGCGCCAACCGGGAAACCGCCGCCGATGATTTTGGCCAGCGCGGTCATGTCTGGACAAGTGTTTTCCACTTCTTGCAAGCCGCCGCTGCTGAGGCGCAGAGTGACGATCTCATCGAAGAGCAGCAGTACGCCATATCGATCGGCCAGCGCGCGCAAGCCGGGCAGATAGCCGGGCGCCGGCGGTACCATGCCACCGGCATTCGGCATCGGCTCGACGATGATGCCGGCGATGCGTAGATGATGCTCGCTCAACAGCTTCTCCAGCGACGCCAGGTCGTTATACGGCGCCACCATAACAGCGTTGAGCACCGAATCCGGCACGCCGCGCCCTTCGACGCGAGACGCCGGCTGTCCAGTAGCGTCGAGGTCAGGGCTGACGTTCACTTCGACGAAATCGTGCGAGCCATGATAACCGCCGTCCATCTTGACGATGATGTCGCGACCGGTGAAGGCGCGCGCCGCTCGCATCATCATCATGGTCGCCTCGGTGCCGGAGTTGGTGAAGCGCAGCATCTCGATGCTGGGCACGCGCTCTATCAGCAGCTTGGCGAGCGCCATCTGCGGCTCGGAAGCCGACCCGAAGACCGTGCCGCGCGTCAATTGATCGGCCGCCTCTTCCACAAGAACCGGCTGCGCATGACCGTGTATCAGCGATGTATAGTTGTTCAGAAAATCGACATATCGATTCCCGTCACAATCGATGAGCCAGGCGCCGTCGCCACTGACCATATAAGTGGGGTAAGGCGCGTGCCAGGTGGAGCTTCGCGTCTCGCCGCCCGGCAGGTAGCGTTGCGCTTCCACATGCCGCCCGCGGGACCCGGCTGTTCGTTCCCGATAGCGCGCCTCCGCCTCACGCTCAACCTGGGCAGCGCCGTCCGCTGTTTTCATCCTGCGATCCTTTGGCTGAAGAATTCCGCATTAGTAGGCAGAGATTGTAATCAAATCCGCAATCCAATGACAAGAAGTTGATTTTGCTGTCTCCAAAACGGCGTCCGCAGCTCGCCGCACTAGCAATAGTCAGGCAGTCGGCTCTAATCTATAATCGACAGTGACCATAAATCTGCTGCGGAGTTTTGATGCGACGCTTGATCTTGGGTTTTCTCATCTTAAGCGCGATGGCGGGCATGAGCGGCGCCCAGGAAGGCGAACTGGAGCTGAACTGGAGCCCGGTGCGGAATACGATTACCGACACTATTGAAGTCGTCGGCAGCGCCAACATCCCCGATCAGTTTTACTTCTTCCTCGAATCGGCGCCCTGGGACCCGGCGGATGACGCGCCGACCTGGATGCCAGTCGTGAGTTTCCAAATGGCGCCCGTGGTGGACGATGTACTGGGAAAATGGAACACCACCCTATTCTCCGATGGCTTTTATCAGCTGCGGTTGCATGCGGTGAACAGCGCCAACGAAAGCTTTCACTATGTACTGGCGCCGATCCTGATCAACAACGATGGCGACCTCGTCAACCTGGCGCCGGTGGAGGTCGTCGCCATGCCGGGCATGGCGCAAGCGAGCGCCGCCCCTCAATTGGAGAACCGCTTGCCCTTGCAGGTCGGCGGGCACATCAAAAACTTTGACGAAGAATCACAGGCAGCCATGCGTACAGCCGGCATGACCTGGGTAAAGAAGCAGGTGACCTACGGGATATCCGATGGCAAAGACCTCATTGAAGCGGCGCATGCCCAGGGATACAAGGTGCTGCTGGGGGCGTTGGGACAGAAGGAAAGGCTTGCCGAAGACTTTGATGCTTATGTGGCGGAATTCGCCAAGTACGCCGCCCATTTGGCGCAACTCGGCGCTGATGCCATAGAAGTCTGGAACGAGCCCAATATCGACCGCGAGTGGCCCGCAGGTCAGGTGAATGGCGCCAGTTACACGCGCCTGCTAAAAGCCGCTTACGAAGCCATCAAAGCGGCGAATCCGGAAACGATGGTCATAAGCGGCGCGCCCGCGCCGACTGGCTTCTTTGGCGGCGGCTGCGCTTGGAGTGGCTGCGATGACGATGTCTTCATGTATCAGATGGCGAACGCTGGCGCCGCCAACTACGCGGACTGCATTGGCATACACTACAACGAAGGCATCTTGCCCCCACGAGCGCAAGGCGGCGACCGACGGAGCGAGCATCCCACGCGCTATCTCATTCCTATGTTAAGGCGAGTCACCTGGCCCTTCCGCAATGCCGATATCCCGATGTGCATGACCGAGATCGGCTATCTTTCGCCCGAAGGGTATGGTCCCTTGTCTCAAGGCTTCTGGTGGGCGGCGACCACCTCTGTCGCCGAGCAGGCGGCTTGGCTCTCAGAAGCGCTGCTGATCATGTCCAACTATGACGACATGCCGGTGGAGTTGGCAATCATCTGGAACATTGATTTCGAACTGTACGGCGAGGATCCGCAAGCCGGCTACGCCATCATCCGACCAGATGGCAGCTGCCCGGCCTGCGCGGCAATCGCTGAGATGCAGCGCTAGCCGGCGCGCAACGCATTACAAAGCTGTAAAGGCATCTCGCCGAGACGCCCGCCTCAATTGACGCTCAATCTGCGGGCGTTTCAACGAAGCGCCCTACAAGGCTTGTCCGCTACTTGTTGGCTCGCTTCCGACGCTGCGCAGTGCAAAGGCGT
>JAPOYT010000158.1 GCA_026706445.1 Chloroflexota bacterium | reverse complement strand
CACTCCTGCCATATTTTCCAATCACGTTTCGCACGACAAACTTGGAACTACTGAGAGCACAGAGAAAAGGCTTTCAGTTATTATTTTGGGGAACTGCACTTCAATTTAGGAGCATCTTCGCCCATTAGCACGTAGCTTTCAGAGGGGTTTTGCCCTGATAAAACTTAAACTCTGTGTCCTCGGTGCCTCTGTGGTGAAAAAAATAATTTGATGCGATTGCCCTGACTCGCTGTCCTGGTTCAATTTGGCCGCGACAAGTGTTTCTTGCCGAACTGGAACAGTCGACGTACTGAATTGAGTGTTAAACATGCTGGAAAAACTGGCGGAAGTCGAAAGCCGATACCTCGAGCTGGAAGGCTTGATGGGCGACCCGGCGATCGCAACTGATTATGAACGAGTCGCCGAGCTCGCCAAAGAGCGCTCGAGCCTGCAAGACATCGTCGCCGCATATCGACAATATCAGCGAGGCGCAGCTGAGCTTGATGACGCGCGCGAACTGCTGCAGGCGGCTGAGGACGCCGATATGCGCGAGCTCGCCAGCGACGAAATCGCGGAACTCGAAGCGAGCAACGCCAGCTTGCTGGAAAAGCTGCGGCTGATGCTGCTGCCTAAGGACCCGCGCGACAATAAGAACGTCATCGTCGAGATTCGCGCTGGCGCCGGCGGCGACGAAGCCGGCATCTTCGCCGGTGACCTGATGCGCCTCTATACCCGCTACGCCGAATCAAATAAATGGAAGGTCCAATTGCTCGATGTTAATGAGCAGGGCAACGGCGTCTTCAAGAATATCACCTTCGAGATTAAGGGCGAGGGCGCTTTCAGCCGCCTCAAGTATGAGAGCGGCGTACACCGCGTGCAGCGCGTGCCAACGACGGAGAGCCAGGGGCGCATCCACACCAGCACCGCCACCGTCGCCGTGCTCGCCGAGATGGATGAGGTCGATGTGCAGCTGGATATGAGCGAAGTCGAGACGCAGGTTTTTCGCGCCCGCGGCGCCGGCGGCCAATCCGTAAATACCACCGATTCAGCGGTGCGGCTGATCCATAAACCGACCGGGCTGGTCGTCGAAATGCAGGACGAGCGCAGTCAGCTGCAGAACAAGATTCGCGCCAAGCAGGTCTTGGTCGCCCGCCTCTACGAAGCGGAAGTGGAACGCCAACGCTCCGAGCGCGAAGCGGAACGGCGCGGTCAGGTCGGCAGTGGCGACCGCAGCGAGAAAATCCGCACCTACAACTATCCGCAAGGCCGCGTGACCGACCATCGCATCAATTTCAGCAGCTACAATCTGCCCGCGGTCATGGATGGCGACCTTGACGGCTTTATCGATCAGCTGGCGACGCAAGAGCAGGCGGAACAGCTTGCCGCCGGCGCTCTCAACTGATGCGCGGGGAAACTTTTCCCAGCGTCAAATCAAGCTCGACGATTCGCGCCGCCATGCGCGCCGCGCGCACGACGCTTGATTCATCCGATAGTCCCGATCTCGATTCCCAAGTTTTGCTCGCCCACATCCTCGACGTCGACCGCGCCTTTCTATTCGCGCATCCAGAGCGGACCCTGTCTGAATTGGAATGCGGCGCCTTCCTGGACGCTATGAATCGCCGCGCCGCCGGTGAGCCAATCGCGTACATCACCGGCGCAAAGTGCTTCTACGACATCGACATGCAGGTCAGTCCGGCCGTGCTTATCCCCCGTCCCGAGACCGAGCATTTGCTCGAAGAAGCGCTGCGCCTCAGCGAAGATCGCCCGGACCTAATCGTCGCCGACATCGGCGCCGGCAGCGGCGCTCTGGCGGCGGCTTTCGCGCGTCATCGACCGAACTCCAATGTATACGCGACTGAGATATGCGAAGACGCCCTGGCTGTCGCGCGCGGAAACGCGGAGCGCAACGGAGTCAATCCGACATTTCTCGAAGGCGATCTCGCTGAACCCCTCATACAGCGCGCGATCAAGATTGACCTGCTGATGGCCAACTTGCCTTATATCGCCTCAGACGAACTTGCGGCGCTCGCGGTGAGCCGATTCGAGCCGCGCCTGGCGCTCGACGGCGGATTTGACGGGCTGGCGCTCATTCGCCGGCTGCTAATGCAGATTCCGTCGGTCTGCCGCGCAGATGCCACCGTACTCCTGGAAATCGGCGCGGATCAAGCTGAATCCGTCGCGCGCTTGGTGGGGGAGCGCTTGGGCAGTCACTGCGACATCTTGCCGGATTACGCGGGCTTGGATCGCATCGTCCGCTTTCAGGTATAAGATTCGCCATGCTAAGTCGCGACGACTTCCTCATCCGCGATGACATCATCTTCTTCAATCATGGCGCATTCGGCGCTTGCCCGAAGCCGGTTTTCGCGCAATACCAAGCCTGGCAGCTCGAGCTCGAACGTCAGCCAATCGAATTCCTCCTGCGGCGGCGAGCGGGATTGATGGAGGGCGCGCGAGCCTGCATCGCCGAATACTTTAACGTCCTCGCCAGCGATATCGTCTTCGTCAGCAACGCCACCACCGGGCTTAGCCGCGCCATTCGCTCGCTGCCGCTCCAGCCAGGCGACGAAATCCTCACGACCGATCACGAATACGGCGCTGTCAACCGCCTGCTGGATTTCGTCGCCGAAGGCGCCGGCGCGCGCATCGTCCGCAGCAAGGCGCGCCTCCCCTACACATCAGACGCCGCCTTCGTAGACGACCTGTTCGCCGACGCCAGGCCCGAGACGCGCGCAATCGTCATCAGCCACATCGCCTCGCCCTCATCGCTGATCTTCCCCGTTGAGCGGGTCTGCCGGCGCGCCCGCCAGCGCGGAATCACCACCATCATTGATGGCGCGCACGCCCCGGGCCAGCTGCCTGTTGACTTGTCCGCCATTGGCGCCGATATGTACAGCGGCAATTTCCATAAATGGCTCTGCGCGCCCAAGGGATCGGGCTTTCTTCACGTCCGTCCGCAGCGTCAGGCGCTGATTGATCCGCTGGTGATCTCGCATGGCGTTCACGAAGGCGGTGATTTCGTCGAGCGGAATGAATGGCTGGGCACGCGCGATATTGCCGCCTTCCTGACCGTGCCGGCGGCGATCGAGTTCCAGCGCCAGCATCACTGGAGCCAGGTCATTGCCGAATGCCACCAATTGGCGGCGCTGGCGCAATCGCGACTCTGCGATCATTTCAGCCTGGCGCCATACTCAGAGAAGCAGTTCTCGCAGATGGCGACCATCCCGCTGCCCGATTGCGATGTCGAATCGGTTCGACAGATACTCTACGACGAGCATCGTATCGAAGCGCCCGTCGGCGCCTTTCTGGGTCGCTGCGGGATACGTGTTTCAGTGGCTGCCTACAACAGTGCCGACGAAATTGACTTGCTGACCGACGTCCTGACCCGCCTGATAGACTAGCGCTGAAATAGCGCCACCGCGTCAATATAGTAGGTCTGCGGCGCCAGATCGATCGGCTGGATCGCGCGCAGGCGATATCCGAAATCAGCCAGCTGCCGACTGTCGCGGGCAAGTGACGCCGGGTTGCCGCTGACGTAGACGAGCCGCCCGATCTCGAGTGCATTGATCCGCTTTATGACGTCTTCGCTCAAACCGCTGGCGGGCGGATCCACCAAGGCGACATCGTACTTCGCTTCTTCGGCGATCATATCGGCGAGCACCGCCTCCACGACGCCTTCAATGACATCGACATTGTCGAACTGAGTCAGGTTGGCATCGGCGTCGTTGGCGGCCGGCGGATAACTCTCCACCAAAGTGACCAGCCTTGCTTCGCCCGCCAGGAAAGCGCTGAACACGCCGACGCCCGCGTAAAGATCGAGGACGCGCTCGCGCCCCTCTAGCTGCGCCATCCGCATCACTGCGGCGGCGAGACTTGGGAGCGCGCCTATGTTCGCGCGTATGAAAGAGCCAGCGGTGACGCGGAAGGTATGCGGTCCGATCTGATACACGCTGTGGGCGTCGCCGATGAGATTGATCGGTTCGCGGTCGGGCAGAATCAGATTGACGCTCACTGGCATGTCGGTGTTAAGGCTTGGCTCTTCTTCGGCATTAACCTCAAAGATCAGCATCATGCGCCCGTCCGAGCCGCGCCGAAGCGTCAACCGATCCGCGCGCTCGTAATCCAGTTCGAGCTCCAGCAACAGTTCAAGCAGGTCCGGGTGCGCCAGATGGCACTCGCCGATCGCTTCAATGCCGCCCGCCTTCCGCTTGAGCCCCCAGCCGCCCGCATCAGCGCGCAACAGACTGAGGCTGTGATTGTATTCCCAGGGCTGCGGCGCTGGCAGAATGGCTTGCAGCGCCGACTCGATCAACTTGTCGGGCAGCCGGCCAACGCGCGCAAGCTGATCGGCCAGCACATCCTGCTTCAGCAGCAACTGCGCCCCGTATTCGATATGCTGCCATTGACAGCCCCAGCAGCGACCCGGCCCAAAATGTGGGCAGCGCGGCACGGCGCGGTCGGCTGAAGCCGCGTTCAGCCGCAGGCCGCGCGCGAACAGGATCCGGCCGCGCCCGCCGGTGATTTCCGCCGTGATCGACTCGCCGGGCAAGGTGTAGGGCACGAATACGGGTGCCCCTTGGTAGAAGCCTAAGCCGCTGCCGCCGTGAGCCATGTCGCGTATTTCGAGCGTGATGGTGTTGCCTTGCGCTAGGTTCTGCTTTTGCTGTCGCGGTTTTCGCGAGCGTCTGTGCTTAGCCATTTATCCCGTCAATCGACCCGACTGGCGGGAAGAACCAAGTTAGTCCTGCGAACAGTGTTTGGAAATCTCGCCCACTCTTGCGACTATTTTGCAATTGCGATCCCTTGGCAACAAGAATCACTTCGTACTTGAATGCGCTTAAGCCAAGTATAGGAGCGGATAAAACAGAATCCCGCCGATAAGCGGGACTCACAGTTGGCTTGACTTGGCGTCGATTATCAGGCGCCGGGCCCATAGTCGATACCGGCTTTCTTTAACTCGCGCTGTACAATGCGCTCAAAGATGCTGTATGGCTGCGCGCCGCTGAGAATCTGCCCATTGATGAAGAAGCCCGGCGTGCCGCGCACCCCGGCGATCTGCCCGTCGAAGCCATCAATATCGACCTCGTCGATGTAGCGGCCTTCATCGAGGCAGGCGGTATATTCCTCTATGTCCAGTTCGTATTCCGCAGCCGTCTGCAGATAAAAGTCGTAGCCCAGTTCGCCCTGATTGTCGAAGAAGTCGGCGTGAAACTCCCAGAACTTGCCCTGGGCGAAGGCGCATTGGGCGGCGGCCGCGGCCGGCGTCGACTCCGGCGTCAAGCGAGCGAAATCACGATAGACGTAGCGGATGTACGCCCCGTAATTCTCCAGCAGCGGCGCAAAGGTCTGGTCGAAGTGACGCTTGCAGTAGGTACAAAAGAAGTCGCTGAATTCGACGATCACGATCGGCGCGTGTTCCTCGCCCAGGTAAGGGTCATCATCGACCAGGGCGAAGCGGTCGCTTTCCTCGGCGGTCGCGGCGCCCGCGTCCCGCTCGTCCAAAACGCTCTCGATGATGGCGCGGATCTGCGCTTCGTCTACGCTAACCACTTGATCCGACGGCGTCTCAAATATCGCCTTGCCTATCAGTAAGCCCATGACGAGGCAGAAGGCGGCTATCGCCAAATAGGTTAGCTCGACGCGTCTCGCCCTGCCTGCCGGCTCACGATATTCAATTTGGGTTGTTGAGTCGTCTGCTTGCACGATGATCCCTTTGGATGCGCTCTTATTCGCGTTGCGCTCAGTGTACTAAAGTTCCCATTGCTTGCCCATTCATAGGTTTCGCTGACATCATCTGGCCGGGCTGCGCATAGACCGAGCGCAATCACAGGCTATAATTGCGCTACGCTTATACGGGCGCCGCTAAGGGCGCCGAGCTTGGAGGACCGTATTTGGAAGAAAATCTCGCGGGCTTGATCGTCAAGGAGCAGAGCGGCTTCTATTGGGTTGAGGCGGAAGACGAAAACACCTATATGTGCGAGTTGCGCGGCCGGCTGAAAGAAGAGGCCAAGACTTCCGACATTGCCGCCATCGGCGACCGCGCGATGATCAGCACGCGGCGGGAAGAAGGCACTGATGCGCTGATGGGCGTGATCGAAAACTTGGCGCCCCGCCACAGCGTTCTGTCCCGCGCGCAGCGGACGACAGGCAAACGCGGCCTGGGGCAGGCGGAGCGCGAGCAGGTGCTTATCGCCAACGCCGAGCGCGCCCTCTTCGTATTCGCCGCCGCCCAACCGGGACCCGATCTGAAGATGCTGGACCGGTTGCTTGTCGCCGGTGAAAAGTCGGGGATCGCCGAATTGCTGATCATTCTCAACAAGATCGACCTCGACTACCCGACGGATGTGGACAAGGTATTCGAAATCTATGAGAAAATCGGCTATCGCGTATTGCGCGCGAGCGCTTTGACTGGCGCCGGCCTGCCAGAGTTGAAGTCTGCCCTCGCTGGCGGGATATCCGTTTTCACCGGACCGTCAGGCGTCGGCAAAACCAGCCTGCTCAATCACATTCAACCCGGCTTGGGGCGCAGTGTAAAGGCGGTCGGGCGGCATTCAGAGGAGGGCGTCCATACCACCCGCGACAGCGCTCTCGTGCCGCTCGATGGCGGCGGTTACATCGCTGATACCCCGGGCATCCGTTCCATTAGCGTTTGGGACATCGAGCCGGACGAGCTGGACGCCTACTTCCTAGATATCGCGCCGCATGTGCTGGACTGCAAGTTCAGCAATTGCACCCATACCAACGAGCCGGACTGCGCCGTGCGCAATGCCGTGAAAGCGGGCGCCATCAGCGAGCGCCGCTACCGCAGCTACCTTGAATTGCGCGAAGAATTACGCGACACCTACATCATTTACAATCGTTAAGGGTGATTCCGATAGTCAGCCTACTCATTCCTCGAATAGATTCTCCCCGTGCGACAGCCGCCGCGCGATGCTGTAGGTCTGCAACTGCGAGCGCATGGTCGGGGCATGCGCCGCCAAATAACGCGCCGCCGCGATCAACACGTGATTGGCTCGCTCCTCCGATTCCCGGCTGATGATGCTGTGCTGATTGAAAGCGGCTTCAACACATTGAATCGTGTGAAAATCACGGTCTTCGCGCAGCAGCAGATATCCCATCTTCGCCATGAGCTTCTGCGGGCAGCCCCCGCTGACGAGATACTGCGCGGCCAGGGCGCCCGCCTGATTCACCTGCTGCTGCAAGTTGAGCAGCGTCTCGAATTCAGCGAGTAGCGAATCTGGATCGTCAATCCGCTCTGGCTGTGGCAGCCGCACCGATGGCAGATTCAGGAAACGATCCAGATAGATGCTCATCGCCGCGTCAAAGATGCCGCGCATGAGACCGAGCGACTCGACGCGCTGCAAACCCTGATGCACGGCATTGGCGAAGGTGAAGGTATGCAAGGCGGTATCCCAATCGCCGAATTCATTGCTGGTGTGGAAGTGCGCGATGCGGCGGGCGGCGGCATAGGCGATGATGCCAGCCAGATCGACTGGACTGATGCCTTCGCGCAGGCAATTGAGCAGCAGGTCGATGATCGACTGCGGCTCGTCGCCGAGCAGAGTCGGCAGCATCTCTTCGACATCGTAGCTCGCCTCGCGCCGCGAACCCGCTTCCAGCGCCCCCGGCAATTCGGCGAAGGCGGCCTCCAGCAGCGGTATCAGGTCAATTGGCTTGCGCCAGGCATTGGACTCTTCCATGCGCCGCGCGTCTGTGAGGTTGGGCACGACGCTGGTGAACGCCAGTTCGGCATGTTCCCAGCCGGCTAAATCGACCGAGGTAAGCGCTTTGTTGATGAAGTCGAGCGTGTGCCCGGCATCGAGGTAGCGGTGATCAGTCGCCGCTGTGAAGAGCATATCGGCAATCTGCGCATCATCGGCGCCCGCTCGCAACGCTGAAACGATGGCGCGCTCGCCCGCCTGCGCGTCCCGCACCTCGACGAACTGACGGAACCATTCCTTCAGTGTCGGGATGTCCGTTTCGTCATTGGGCAAAGGCCGCGGATTGAAGCGTGGCGACATGCCGGCGGTGTCGCTCGCCACATCGGACAGCCCATGAAAAAGCGCCAGCGGCCGATCCTCTTCGTCCAGCCAGGGAACCAGATTGATCGCGCAGCCGAGCGTGGTCAAGCCGCGTCCCCAATCCATGCCGCGATAAAACGCGCCAAAATTCAGACCGATGCGGAAGGGCTCAGCCGGCGCTACCTCGTGTCCCAGCAGGTTGATCACGGCTTTAGCCACGACCAGGCTGAGATTGTGCTGCAATCCATCGCGCAGGCGGTTGCGCTGGTGGTCGATGGTGTTGCCATTGCTGCGAATATCAACGAATATCTCGCCATCGCGCACTTCCACCGGGAAGCTGTCGATATCGTCCGCCCAGAGATCAAAGGCGCCTCCGCTCGCCAGGTCGAAGCGCGCGTGATGCCAGTGGCAGCTTAGAATCCCGTCTTCGACCGAGCCCTTGTCCAGCGGAAAACCCATGTGCGGGCAGCGATTGTCGAGGGCGTATACTTTGTCGCCGTACAGGAATAGCGCCAGCGTCTTTCCGTTGGGATGAACGGTGATGCAGCCCTTGCCCTGCAAGTCTTCAAAGCGCGCGACTGAAACATAAGTTTCGCGTTCCAAAACCATGATGCGCTCCCTCTATCTCTCAATTATTCGAACTTATCATTTAACATTATGCCTTGAACGCAGCGTTCCAGGCAAGCAGTGGCGCGTATTGGTAGTGTATCGAAGTCGGTGGAAATTGTTGCGGTTTGCTTCGAATCCTTGCTCTACTTCCCTCACCCAAAATAACGATGAATTGTAGGGGCGAGCCACCGGCTCGCCCCTACAGCTTCCGCATGCTAGCAACTAAAGAGATTCTGCGACTGATTTGAAATTCAACCGAAATGGATACACTACCGCGTATTGCCAAGAGACCAGCCTGCAAACTTGGGTCAGCAGCGCCATGCGGGCGGAAGACCGACGCCGCTTGTTTGAGGCGCGGTCAAGTGCTAGACTCACAGCGTTGACTTGGAGGGATTCGCTTGCCCGAACAAGCCCTTTACCTCAAGTGGCGACCGCTCTCCTTTGATGATGTTGTCGGACAAGAGCATATCACGCGCACACTGCGAAACTCCTTGATTCGCGGGCGCGTTCGCCATGCCTATCTATTCTGCGGACCACGCGGCACGGGCAAAACGACGACCGCGCGCCTGCTTGCGAAAGCGGTCAACTGCAAGCATGAGGACGCCGCCAAGCGCCCCTGCAATGATTGCGCCAACTGCGAGTCCATCAATGAGGCGCGCTTCCTCGACCTGATCGAGATTGACGCCGCCTCTCATACTGGTGTGGACGATGTGCGCGAGCTGCGCGACAAGATCGCATTCGCGCCCGGCGAGGGCAGCTACAAGGTCTATATCATCGACGAAGTGCATCGCTTCAGCGGCAATGCCTTCGACGCGCTATTGAAGACGCTTGAAGAGCCGCCCGAGCATGCCATCTTCGTCTTGGCGACCACTGAAATCGACAAAGTGCCCGCCACGATCAAGAGCCGCTGCCTGCAATTCGAGTTTCGCCGCGTCGCTCTGATGGAATTGGCGCAGCGTTTGGCTTTCATCGCCGAGCAGGAAGCGCTATCCATCGAGCCGGCGGCGCTGGAACTGATCGCGCGGCAGGGTACGGGCAGCGTCCGCGACAGCATCAGCCTGCTCGACCAGATCGTGGCCGATCCCGAAGAAGCCGTCACCCTGGAGATGACGCGAGCGCTGCTGGGCACGGCGCATTCGCTGCAAGTGGGCGAAGTGGTGGAGGCGCTCGCTGAGGAAGATGTTCCGCGCGGTATTCACTTGATCAACCTGGCGATCGACGGCGGCAGCGATCCGCGCCAATTTGGTCAGCAGATCGTAACTTATCTGCGCAATGTGATGCTGGCGCAGACGGCCAGCGCCGACTTGGTGGAAGCATCGCAAGAAGAAAAGGCCGTCTACCAAGACATCGCCGGTCGCCTCAGCCGCGCGCGCCTGCTGAAGGCGATCCGCGCCTTTAACGCCGCGGTCAACAATTACACCGGCGGTTGGCAACCGCAGCTATCGCTCGAACTCGCGCTTATTGATATCTTGCAGGAGGACGATGCGCCGAAGAGCCCCGCTGCGCCAACACAATCTGCGCCGGAAAGCCGTTCTCCGTCCAGCGTCAGACCACCGGACCCAGTTGCCGCCTCCCGGCCGGATGAAAGAGCCGCCGAAGACTTTGAGCGCGCTTCCGCCAGCGCGCCGGGCGAGCCGCCGGCCTATTCGGCGACCAAGATTCATCAAGGCTGGATGGCGATTCTGTCGCGAACCTATGAATATAACAAGAATATCCCGCCCCTACTTGAGAACGCGCATGTTCGGACGATCGAAGGCAATCGCCTGATACTAGGGGTAGAGAACCCAGTCTTTGTGAAGATGATTGAAGACCCAAAGCGGGCGCGCGTGCTGGAACAAGCGATTCACGATCTGCACGAAGTCAAGCTGCGAATAGAAGTTCGTGTGGTCAAGACGGTGATTGCGCCGGAAGAAACAACCCAAACGGGGGAACCCGTCGTCGATGATCCCTTGATCACGGCCGGCAAGGAATTGGGCGGCGTCGTTGATGAATAAAATGCCAGGCCCATAACTTCGCGCAGCTAATGTTTGGAGAGCGGTCATTGATTGGCCGCGCTTCACGAAAGTATAATTTGACTGCGGCTTAATCAGATACTCAGGAGATGAAGAATGTCCAAGCGACGCGGTGGAAGACGCAGTTCATCGGGCTTGCCCGGTGGCGCCAACCCGATGGCGATGCTGCAGAAGATGCAGCAGGACATGGCCGAGGCGCAGGAAAGCCTCGAGCGCGAGACCACCGAAGTGTCGGTCGGCGGCGGGGCGATCAAAGTTGTCATTACGGGCCATCAGCGTGTGCAATCGGTGGAGATCAATCCTGCTGTTATCGATATGGATGATGAAGAATGGATCAACGACCTGCAGGATCTGCTTGTCGCCGCGGTCAATCAAGCGATTGAACAGAGTCAAGCGATGGCGGCCGAACGCATGGAAGCGATCACCGGCGGCTTAGGCGATATCCCCGGCTTGGGTGGTCTGCTCGGCTAAAATGATCGCGTCCACTGATCAGCGGGATAGAATCACCGCTTGGCTGGCGATGTCCGGACAGAAACGATGAGCAGCGCTATACCGGAACCCGTGACCAAGCTGACGGAGGCTTTTTCTCGCTTGCCCGGCGTCGGTCCCAAGACCGCATCGAGACTGACCTTTTATTTGCTGCGCGCGCCCGATGATTTTTCTTTGAGTCTGGCCGCCGCCTTGACCAACCTGAAAACCCAGACTCGCTTTTGCAGCGTCTGCTTCAACATCACGGTTGATGATCCATGCCCGATTTGTCGCTCCAGCGAGCGCGCCACAGAGATGATCGCGGTTGTTGAAGAACCATTAGACCTGATGGCGCTGGAACGAACAGGCATCTACAAGGGACAGTATCATGTGCTCCACGGCGCCATTTCCCCGGTCAGCGGGATTGGACCCGACGATCTTAAGATACGTGAATTGGTCGCCCGCGTTGAAACCGGTGATGCGCGCGAAGTAATCATCGCCACCAATCCCGGCATGGAGGGCGATGCCACGGCGATGTATTTGCAGCGCGAACTTGCGGGCGCGGGCGTCACGGTGACGAGGCTGGCGCGCGGCTTGCCCACCGGCGGCGATCTTGAATACGTGGATTCGGTGACCTTGATGCGCGCGCTGGAGGGACGCAGCGAACTGGGATGACAGGATCGTCGTAATTGAGTAACTGACAGATTTCATTCTTGACAAGGGGCTTGCCCCCTGCTATTCTGATTGCCGCGAGGAGGTTCTCGCTTTTTTGTCCGAGTTGGGCAAGTGCGGATTAACAGCAGAATAGCAGGTT
>JAPOYT010000039.1 GCA_026706445.1 Chloroflexota bacterium | reverse complement strand
AACCCGGAAAACTTTCATACTGAACCGCACCATCTTACTTCGGGACTATACAGCACATCCGTCCCGGCATGATGTGGCACGATGGCAACGAGATCTTCCCCGAGGGCGAGAGCCGCGAAGTGACGGCGCATGACGTGGTCTATTCGATTTACCGTCAATTACGATGATGAGTCATCAATCATGGCCGCCGATTTGCGCAACCTTTTTGTCTCGGCTGAAGCGACTGACGACCATACGGTAGTATTGACCCTCAGCGGGCCGGACGCCATCATGTATGACAAGGCGCGTGGTTTGACCTTCACTGCCATCGTCGCCAAAGAAGCCATCGATCACTACGGCGATGATTATGGTCTGAATCCGCTGGGTTCCGGTCCCTTTGAATTCGTCTCTTATTCGCCTGATGAGGAAGTCGTGCTTCGCGCTAACGAGGACTATTATATTGATCCTTGTCTGGATGAAGTCATATTCCGCGTGATGCCCGATGTACCGGCAGCGATGATCGCGCTGGAAGCCGGCGACATTGACTGGTGGGGCGCGGTCACGCCTGGTGACGACGTAGGTCGCTTCCTCGATAATGAGGACATGACCGTCATCAACTTCGGCTGCCCGGTCGCCACCCGGCTGTACATGTCGGTGGACAAACCGCCATTTGATGATGTCCGCTTCCGCAAGGCATTGTCTCATATGAAGGATGGCGAAGCCATTAACGCGGCGCTGCGCGGTCCAACGCATGTGAAGGGCGCCGGTACGGCAGGCCCCGGCGTGGCCGGCTACGTTGAAGGATTGTACGACGAATATCACGCTTACGATCCTGAACTGGCGATGTCGCTCATGGATGAAATCGGCATCGTCGATAGCGATGGCGACGGCTGGCGCGAGTTCGAAGGCGAGCTCCTGGAAATCCCGATGTTCTCCTGGAATTCTGATCCGGCGCCTGATTATGTCGCAGCCATGGTAGACGCTGGCGAGCAGGTCGGTCTCAAGATCCGTCCCGAAATCGCCGACCCCGGCACCAATAATGCCAGACGTCTCGATGGCGAATGGGGCATTTACTTGGGTCAAGGCTGGTGTGGCGAAGGCGGCACCAATGCGCTTTGGGGCCGGAACGGCTGGATCTCTTCGCTGGGCTACGTAGATGAAGAGATCTTCAGCTTGCTGGACCAATCGGCGCAAAACTTGAATGAAGAAGAGCGAGAAGCGCAGTTGCAAGCAGCCACGACGCGCGTCGCGGAGCTCTACTTCGAGCCCGCATTCGGCTTCTTCAACATTTTCACGGTCAAGAACAACTACGTGAAGGACTTCTTCGGCGGTGAATGGACGCTGAACCTCGCTACCGACGACCACAACGTCTGGATCAACGAAGACGAACGATAGGCGGGCATCCATCGATCTTTAGCCGCACGATTCGATTCGCATCGGGCCAGGTTCTCACGAGCCTGGTCCGCAAGTTTTGCAAGGTTCCGCCGGAGCCTGGCAGCCACGGTTTCAAGTCGGAAATTCTGGAGCGCAAATGGACCTGAAGAAAATCGCCGCCGACATTCCGGATTACCAGCAATTTCTCACAGTTGACGAGTTGAACGACTCGAGCCATCGCTTGCGCGAGCAATACCCCGACCTCGTCAGCATCCGAAACATCGGGCGCACGCGGAGCGGCGATCCAATTGAACTGCTGACAGTCGCTGGCGGCGCAGACTGCGCCTTTGTTTTTGGCGGTCCTCATCCCAACGAACCCATCGGCTGCATGACAATCGAATACCTCTCGCAGCGGCTTTGTGAAGACGGGCCCTTGCGCGCGGAGCTTGGCTACACCTGGCACTTCATCAAGTCCATTGACGCCGACGGCATGCGTCTCAACGAGGGCTGGTTCAAAGGACCCTTCACGCCCTCAAATTATGCACGCCACTTCTATCGCCCGGCGCGGCGCGAGCAAGTCGAGTGGACCTTTCCAATAGATTACAAAACATTATCATTTAACGATCCCCTGCCCGAGACCAGAGCGCTGATGCGGGTCATTGACGAGACCAAACCCAAGCTGCTTTACTCCTTGCACAACGCTGGCTTTGGCGGCGTATACTATTACGTTTCAGATGAGTGCCCAGCGCTCTATGACACGTTTCATCAAATCCCTGAATGGTTCAATCTCGCGCTTGACCTTGGCGAACCGGAGCTGAGCTTCGCTGAACCGTATGCGCCGGCGATATACCGCATGCTGACTAGCAACGATATGTACGACCACCTGGAACGCCATGGCGTCGCCGACCCCGGTTCTGTCATCGGCTTCAAAGCGTCAAGCGCGCAATACGCGGAGCGCCACGGTTCCTTTTTCTTGATCGTGGAAATGCCTTATTTTGATGAACCCCGGGTCAACGACCAGTCGGTCACAAGCAGCAAACGACGTGATGCCATTCTTCAAGCGATGGATATCGCAATTGAACACGATAACTGGATCCGCAGCCAACATTCTTCCGTAGTATGTGAACTTAAGCTGGATACCCCCGTAAGGCGCGCGCTCGAAGATTTTCTCGCCATGAGCGCGGACTTTCGCGAAGCCGACCGCGAATGGGTGTTACAGGCGGAGGAAACCAATCGGCCCGCTACGCAAGCCGAATTATTCAGCAATCTTTATACGTCCCGCTTTTATAAGTTACTGAATACCGGGCTATTGGCGCGCATGCTGCGGGACGAGATCGCCGGTGGAAATGGCAGTGCGGCTGTCGCGTCCGCGAGTGCAATGGCGACAGTACGCCTCGACGAGGACGGCCGCGCGCTCGAAGCAGCGCTCGATTACCGGGCGATTCCCATTCGCAGCCTCGTCGGCGTACAATGCTGCGCCGGTCTCGCTGCCGCCGCCTATCTGAATTCATAGCGTTCGCGCGCTCAAAAGCCGGAAGAGGAATCGTAGCCGGTACGAAAGCAAATGATGGAGGAGGCGCTTTATGAATTCCTCGGGAAACAAGTTCTATCTGCTCGCTATTCTCGCCGCCGTGGCTCTGCTTGTAGTTGGATGCAGCGAAGGCGAATCCAGCAGCACTGCCATCGAAGTGACCAGCCAAGTTGCCTTTATATACAGTGAAAACGTCGAAGACTACAACTGGAGCCATTTGCATGAAATCGGGCGAAAATACCTGGACGAGCAGCTGCCTGATCTTGGCACGAAGTACATTCAGAATGTATCCGTTGGTGATGCCGAAAAGGCTTTGCGGCAACTCGCGGAAGAAGGACATAAGCTGATCTTTGCCACCTCGACCGAATTTAGCGAGGCCGTTCTGAAGGTGGCCGAAGACTTCCCGGACACTTACTTCGAGGTTTATGGCGGTGGCGAAACTTCAGACAATGTCGCGACTTACGACGGAAGAATGTATCAGGCTTTCTATGTCGCGGGCGGATACACCGGCGAGATGACCGTAAGCGGCATTATCGGCTTCATCGCGCCTGAACCCACACTTGAGGTCATACGACACATCAATGCTATTACCGCCGCTTCCCTTCTGGTAAGGACCTGCGAAGATATCTCCATGCGCGTGCGTTGGACCGGCTCCTGGAATGACCCGGAGGCTGAACGCGCCGCCGCCCTTGAATTAGTCGATCTCGGCGCCGATGTCCTGGTTCAACACACCTATAGCCCGGAAGTTCAGAAGGTCGCCGAAGAGAAGGGCATACGCTCAATGGGCTACGGCTTCGACATGCGCGAATTCGCTCCCAATGCCAATATGACCAGCATCATCTGGCAGTGGGGATGGTACTACTTGCGCCGCGTGAACGACATGCTGGAAGATAAATGGAAAGCCAAAGCCTACGATGGCAAGGTTTCTACCAAAGCGCACGGCCGCGGCATCGTTGACATGGCGCCCTACAGCTACGACCAGATCCCTCACATCATGGAAGCGCCGCCCCTCAAATGGCGCATCACCTGGAATGAAACGGTTAAGGACTCCTTTGACGGTCCGGTTTATGCTCAAAACGGCGACCTGGTACTGGCAAAGGGCGAGAAGTTTCCCAAAGGTTATATCTACAGCGATATGGATTGGTTCGTAGAGGGCGTCGTCGGCGACGCGCCCGGCGAGCCGCCGGAAAAGGTGGAAGGCAGAGGGCGCGATGTTGTTTGCCGATAGCCGACCTTATGACTGACTTGATCGCCAGAAATTATTCAAATTGTAGACCAATCCTTTTGAGACGGTCATGACTGGCGCGCAACGTTAGGCGCGCGATCGAAGGTTGAAGCGGGAGGACACAGTGAGCACTGCCCTGTTGAATGAGCACCCGGATCTAGCCACGGCGATTGACTTGTACGCTGCCTGGATTCGTTTCACCATGCACAAGAAGCTCCAACCCGGAGTCGCGGCAGGCATCGTATACGACGGCGAGCTGCTATGGGGCGAGGGATTTGGCTACGCCGACATCGAAACAAAGAAACCCGTGACGCTGGACACCCGTTTCCGTATTGCCAGCATCAGCAAGACCTTCACCGCCGTTGCTATCTTGCAGCTGCGCGACGCCGGCGCGCTGTGCCTGGACGATCCCATTTCCAAGTACCTCGACTGGTTTGACCTGCAATTCCAGGGCGCGCCGGAAATCACGATCCGCAACTTGCTGACACATACCTCCGGCCTCCCGCGCGATTCTCACAACCCGATGTGGACCGAATGCGACGCGCCGGCATGGGATGATTTCGTCGAGGGGCTGAAGTCGCGTCCGCCGACCCGTCCTCCATACGATAAATTCGCCTACAGCAATGTCGGCTACTCCCTGCTTGGCGGCATTATCGAAGCAGTGTCAGGCGAATTATGGGCGATCTATCTCCAGCGCAATATCGTTGACCCGCTGGACATGTCGGAAACACATCCGGTTCCGCGGCGCGATGATCCCATGTTGGCGACCGGCTATTCACAACTCAGTGAAGATTACGAGCGCGAACCGATGCCCTTCTTCCTGATGAATGGCTTTGAAGCCTCCGCCAATTTCGCCTCGTCCATAAACGATTTGGTCAAGTATGCCGCGTTTCACCTCAGCGACGATGACAACGCGGTCCTTTCCCCCCACTCTCGGCGCGACATGCACCGCATCCATTGGCTGGAACCGTCCTGGAATACCGGCTACGGTTTGGGCAGCATGCTGTACAAGTTGGATGATTGGTCAATAAGCGGCCACGGCGGTGGCTACCCTGGTTATCTGACCGGATTTACGCTTTGTCGCGAACACAAGGTCGCAGTGATCGTACTCACAAACGCGCTTGGCAGCGCGCCAACCGAGTACATTAACCAGGGTTATAAACTCGTGCTGCCCGAAATCATCAATGCGACCGAGGCGGCCGCGCCCAAAGCTGACCCTGCCTGGCAAATGTACTTGGGCGAGTACTTTCATGAATGGGGTTATGAGAAAGTCATTTTACGCAATGGGCAGCTGCAGATCGTCTCGCTCGATGCCATGGAGTATCCGCCCATCCTTCTTGAGCCGACCGAAACGGAACACAGATTCACGATTCAAGAGCAGGGCGGATCAAACGAAACGGTTCGCTTTGAGTTGAATGATTCCGGTGAAGTGCGGAGAATGTGGCTGCGGAATGAGTACGCGTACAGACGACCACGGAATTGAGAAAAGGCAGTGACTAAAACAAGCGATAAACGCAACTTCGGAATCCACGATGATCTGCGATACGCGCGAATTGGCAGCGCCCGGCTGTCTCCCTGCGGGGGGCTGGCAGTCTGCGACTTGACCCGGCACGATCTGGAAAACAACCTGACGACCACATCACTCTGGCGCATAGACTTGGAAACGGGGGGGGCGCGTCAACTAACCCAAGGCAATAGCAGCAACACCTCGCCTTCATGGTCGCCGGACGGCGAGCAGATCGCGTTTCTCTCCGATCGTACCGGCGTGAAGCAAGTGTTTCTGCTCCCGCTAAGCGGCGGCGAAGCGCAGCAGTTCACTGATCTCCCACAGGGAGTTGACGGCCCGCCCCTGTGGTCGCCGGACGGGGGATCGATTGCATTCACCGCATCTTCGCGAGCTGAACCTCGAGATCCGACAGCGCCCTATCGTGTGACGCGCTTCATATATCGCTTCGATGGCATCGGCTACCTGGAAGACGCTGTGCAAAATATCTTCGTTCAGTCGATCCATGGCGGCGGCGCCACACAGCTCACTGATGACGCTCATCTGGACCGGACCTTGCGCTGGTCGCCGGATGGGCGCGAGCTTCTTTATCTCGCCTCGTTCGACCCCGACCGCTCGGACCTATTCTCGGCCAAACTGCGCGCCGTCAATCTGGCAGGCGACGTTGAAGAGATCCTCGGGTTAGACTGGGGGTTCATCAAGAATGCCGGTTGGCTGCCCGATGGCGATCGCATTATGGTCGTCGCTTCGCGCAGCGGCCAGCCAATGGCGACCAAAGACGACCTGTGGATTGTAGATCGAGCTACCGGAAGGGCTGAAAATCGAACGGCAGATTTGCCAACCGGTATCGAAATCCAGTGGTTTCCCGTCTTCAGCGCCGCAAACATCCCGACTGCGGCATCGGCTGCCTCGGTGAATGTCGTAGAGCGAGGGACGAAAGGCATCTATACGGTTGCCATAAGCGGAGCGCCACAATCTCGGCCCGTGCTCGGGGGGAATAGAACGATCTCGCTGCAAGATGCCGATGCAGAGAATATGCTTTACTTGTCGGGCGACCTGGAGAACCCGGGCGAATTATGTATCGCCTCGTTGGACGGGTCAAATGAGCGCAGGGTAACGGGCTTTAACGATGATCTCTGCGAACAGATTGACTTCGCGCGAGTCGAAGAACTGCAATACAAGACCAAAGACGGCGCCTGGATTCAAGGCTGGCTGTTGCTGCCAAATCAAGGCAAGCCGCCCTACCCCGCCATTCTTTACATTCATGGCGGCCCGCACGGCTGGTACGGCTACCAGTATGGCAGCGATTTTCAGATGCTCGCTGGCGCCGGCTATGCGGTGCTATTTGTCAATCCCCGAGGCTCCACCGGCTATGGCGACGAATTCGCGACAACGCTTTCGGGAAATTGGGGCGTACTGGATCACAAAGATCTCCTGGAAGGTGTGGACCACGCGATCGACGCGGGTTTCGCCGACCCGGATCGCCTTGGCATCTGTGGCCTCTCCTACGGCGGATTCCTCACGTGCTACACCATAGGTCAGACGAATCGCTTTAAAGCGGCCGTCGCTGAAAACCCAATAACGGACCTGGTCAGCCGCTATGGCACGGCCGACATGGGACCTTGGGGGTCGCTGAGCGAGCTCGGCGGCAAACCCCATGAAATCCAAGAGGTCTACCGGCGCGGATCGCCCATCACCTTTGCGCACAACTGTACGACGCCGACACTCCTGATTCAGTGCGAGGAAGACTATCGCTGCCCGGCCGGGCAAGCCGAGCAGTTTTTCGGGCACTTGAAGGCCAACGGCTGCATCGTGGAGATGCTGCGAATTCCAGGCGTTTCTCACGTGGCTTCAATTACAGGCCCGATCCGGGTTCAGAAGGCGCAAAACGAGGCGCTTTTGGACTGGATGCAGCGATATATTTGAGGCGGACGTTAAGCCGCGCGCTGAAACAGCGGGAGTTCGCTGCTTAATTCGCTGTCCGACCCTGAAAATGACAGATGCGATTTTATGAGCAGCGCGTCTGATATAATCCCCCACAATTAACGGACATACTGCGTACCCCGAGGTTCAGCGAACATGGCATTTCTGGCAGATTTAGATTTGCGCCCGCTGCCGCCGGCGTATTCAAGCGAGATTGCATTCGATCCAATCGGCTTAACCTTCGGCGCCGGACCAAACCCGCTCGAAGTCGTGGGCCTGCAGGCTGATCGGCGCCCTACAGCAGCCAACCTCCGCGCCGCCTGGAGCAAGCGCTCCGCTGGCAGGGCGAGCCCCATCTTGGTAGTCGCTTTGCATGCCGCTGGGACCAAGGTCTCAATCTGTGGCCCAGTAGCGCATCCGCAAACAAACAAGCCGCCGGTTTACCCGCCCATGGCTGCTGATAAAGCAGAGCGCATCTGCCGATCGGCGCTGGAAAAGGCGGACCGCCACGCCGCGCTGGCTTTCCTCCAGGACACATTGCCGGAAGCGCGCGACAAAATACTCGGCGTGCTCAATCAAGGGCTGCTGGCGACGCACGCGCTTGAGCAAGTGGCGCTTCAGCGGCGCGACCAGTGGGGAGAGGCCGTCGGCCACAGCAAGCCCATTCGACAGCAGCGCAAGCGGCCGCTTCTGCAAAAGCTGGGATTCAACATCGAAAGGCGAACCGGCAATCTCTGGGCGCTGAGCGCCGCCGACAGAACTATGGCGATCGCTGTATTTCTCAATCAAGGCGAAAACGTCAACAGCCGCAGCGAGCGCTTTGGCAATCGCACACCGGTCGAGGCCGCCCTGGCGCGGGCCGATAACCAAGGGCTGCCCTATGTCATCGCCGCGACCGATGACGCGATCCGCCTTTACCCGGCGCAGACCGGCGTCGGCGTGGGGCAACGCGGGCGCAGCGAGACCTTCGTGCAATTGCATCCCGATCTGCTATCGGACGACGACATTGGCTACTTATGGCTCTTGTTCTCCGCGGAAGCGCTGAAAGACAATGGCAGTTTCAGCGATATACTTGCCGACTCTCGCCAATACGCCACCGACCTCGGCACTCGCCTGCGCAATCGGATTTACGAAGATGTCATTCCAGGCTTGGCGGAATCCATCGCCAAAGCGCGCGGCATGACCGCCGCCGACCGAGAGGCGCTTGATTTCACCTATCAGATGGCGCTAACGGTGCTGTTCCGCCTGCTCTTCATCGCCTACGCCGAAGACAAGGGCTTGCTGCCTTACCGGACCAATGACGAATACGAAGACTACTCGCTCAACCTGAAGGCGCAACAATTGCTCCACAGAGAGCGTCAAAGGACGCCCTTTGACGATGATTCCCTGATGTGGAATCGAGTACAGGACCTCTTCGCCGCCATTGACCGCGGCAACCACGGCTTGGGCATCCCGCCCTACAACGGCGGCTTATTCGACTCCGACCCCGTTACTTCACCGGTGGGCGCGGCTATCAAAGACATTGCGCTGAGCGACCAGCAGTTCGGACCGCTCCTGAACAAATTGCTGATTGACGAAACACGCGATGGCTTGCCGGGGCCGGTCGACTTCCGCAGCTTAAGCGTGCGCGAATTCGGAACCATCTACGAAGGCTTGCTCCAGAGCGAGCTATCGCTGGCGCAGACCGATCTCGGCCTTGGCAAAGACGGCTTGTACCTGCCGGAAACGCGCGCAAGCCGAATCGTCGTCCGCGAAGGCGAGATCTACCTACACAACGCCTCCGGCAAGCGCAAGGCGACCGGCTCCTATTACACCAAGAGCTTCGCCGTCGAGCATCTGCTGGATCACGCGCTCGAGCCGGCGCTGGACGACCACCTGGCGCGGCTGAAAGCGCTCGGCGACAGGGCAAGCAGCGACGACTTCTTCGACTTCCGCGCCGCTGATATCGCCATGGGCTCGGGGCATTTCCTGGTCGCCGCCATCGACCGCATCGAGAAACGCTTTTCGACCTACCTGGCGGACAGTCCCATAGCCGACGTGACCAACGAGTTGGCGCGGCTGCGCGGACATGCGCTTGAGATCCTGGCGAAATACGGCGAAAGCCAGGATTTCGATGACACGCAGCTGCTGCGGCGGCAGATCGCGCGGCGCTGCATCTACGGCGTCGACTTGAATCCGCTGGCGGTGGAGTTGGCGCGGCTGTCGATCTGGGTGCATACCTTCGTGCCCGGCTTGCCGCTGTCGCTGCTGGATTACAACCTCGTCTGCGGCAACTCGCTGGTCGGCATCGCCACCATTCAGGAAGCGACCGACATCTTCGCGCAGGACAATCCCCTATTCGCGTCCGCGGCGGAGACCCTGCTTGGCGATGCGAAGGCGCATCTGGAGAAGCTCGCTCAGCTGTCGGATGCCGACGCCGCGCAGATTACAGCGGCGCGCCAAGCCTACGAAGCCATGCGCGAATCGCTGGGCTGGACGGAAGCGCTTTTTGATATCCTGGCTGGTTCGCGCTTGAACGCGGAATTAAAAGCGCTCATCAACGAAGGCGCGGCCACGCACTGGATTCGAGCGGAGGAACGCGGCAACTTGCCCGCTTCCGCGCCGCACAAGGTCGCCTTGGAAACGCTGCAAGCGACGCCGCCCTTCCACTTTCCGATTGCCTTTCCCCAGGTCTTCCTGCGCGAGCGGGCGGGATTTGATGTGATTCTGGGCAATCCGCCTTGGGAGAAGGCGAAGCTGGAAGAGCATGGATTCTGGGTACGTTATGTGCCCGGTTTACAGGGAATGCCGCAGTATGAACGCGAACGCTTGCAAGCCGAATTGCGGTTAGAACGACCGGATTTGGTAATGCTGTTGCAGAGTGAAGTCGCTCAGTCGGATCTCTTGCGCCACGTCCTGATATCGGGTCCCTTTCCGGGCATGGGCAGGGGCGACCCCGACTTATACAAGGGATTTGTTTGGCGCTTCTGGTCGCTGATAGCTGAGGGCGTCGGGCGGATGGGGGCGGTTCTACCGAGAACGGTTTTTTCCGCAAGTGGTAGCGCTGACTTCAGGGAAGAGATATTTGCGAGCGGCACGGTCGAAGATATGACTACACTTATAAATCGTCTGCACTGGGTATTCGATGACGTACATGCCCAATATCTGATTACGCTTTTTTGCTTGCGGAAACTTGAGCCCGATGCAGAAACCATGCTCGTTATGCGCGGTCCGTATTCTAATGAGAAAGACTTTGCAATAGGAAAACTGCGCAAAGCTACCCCCTTCATACTCAATGATGTTTTCACATGGACCAATACGGCGGCGCTGCCTCTGTTACCCGATGATTTCGCTGCTGAAGCATTTGCGCAACTCCGACAAGCGCCCAATCTTGACCTTAACGATGGTGTTAGCTGGCGTGCGCGCCCCTATGCAGAACTCCATGCAACGAACGACAAGAAATTCATGGAGGTGGTTGACGAGCCGGAAGACGACTGGTGGCCCGTCTACAAAGGCGCGTCCTTTGAAATCTGGAATCCAGATACTGGTATCTACTACGCTTGGGCAAAGCCAAAAAAGATACTGGAAAGGCTATTGAGCAAGCGAAGCCGCGGCAATCGAAATAGACGGTCAGCTTTCTCTGAGTTTGGGAAAGAGTGGGTCGAGGATGACACAACATATCCAGGGTTCAAGCCGAGAATTGCGTTTCGTGATGTTACCAACAGCATTGATTACAGGACCATTTATGCCGCGTTAATACCGCCGAATGTCGCAGTCCAGCATACCGCGCCTGTTCTGGCTATGCCACGAGGAGATGAAAAAGACCAGGCATATTTGCTGGGTATGTTGTCGTGCCTACCACTAGACTGGTATGCACGGAGATTCGTCACATTACATTTGACCTTCGACATTCTCAACGCCCTCCCCATCCCACGCCCGCGAATGAAAGAATTAACCCAGCTACCCCCCCCCCCCCCGAATCTCAAGCCTTCATTAAGCATCGGCTCTGGCAGCGCGTCGTCGCCCTCTCGGGCCGCCTCACCGCGGTCGATGAACGCTACGCTGACTGGGCGGCCGCCGTCGGCGTCGATTACGGTCCCCTCGACCCCGCCATCAAAGACGACATGATCTTCGAGTTGGATGCGGTCGTCGCTCATCTCTATGGACTGGACGCCGATCAGCTCGCGCATATCTTCGCCACCTTCCACGTCGGCTGGGATTATCATGAGCGCCTGCGCGCCGTGCTGGGGCATTTTCATGATTGGGAGACACAATTATAATTCACCACAGAGGCACAGAAGCAGTTCCAAGTTAGTCATGCGAATTTTCAATGGAAACTGTAGGGGCGAGCCGGTGGCTCGCCCGCATGAACAGATACCGGTTGCGGAGAGGGCGACTCACCGAGTCGCCCCTAC
>JAPOYT010000106.1 GCA_026706445.1 Chloroflexota bacterium | reverse complement strand
CCATTTTCGACTCAACTCTGATGGCTCGCTTTCTGGCAAGACTCCCGAAGGACGCGCGACCGTCCGTGTGCTGCGCATGAACGAGGAGGAGCGGGTCGAGCAACGCCATGGCGAAATGCTGCTCGGCAACTATCCATGTCAGAAGAACAACTAAGGCTCGTCGCCGACAAGCCCAATCAGCGGCTCGACAAGTTCGTGCTGGCGCATCTGCCGGGATTTTCGCGCGCGCAGGCGCAGGGCTTGATTCGCGAAGGCTGCGTGCTGGTTGATGGCGCGGCGCAAAAGACCAGCTACAAGCTCAAAGGCGGCGAGCGGATCACGGTGCGCGTCCCGCCGCGCGAAGAGCGCTCGGTCGAGCCGGAAGACATCCCCTTAACCATCGTCTACGAAGATGACGTTCTCGCCGTGATTGACAAGCGCGCCGGCATGGTGGTTCATCCGGGACCTGGCAACAAAAGCGGCACGCTGGTCAATGCGCTGCTGGCGCGCTACCCGGAGCTGGCGGATATGATGGACGACCCGGAAGTTGGCGAACGGCTGGGCATCGCGCACCGGCTTGATCGAGGCACGAGCGGCTTGCTGGCGGTGGCGCGGACCAAATCGGCGCTGCTGGCGCTGATGGGGCAGTTTCAAGCGCGGACGGTGGACAAGGTCTACCTGGCGCTGTTGGAGCAGCGGCCCGCGTCGAATCGGGGCACGGTCGATGCGCCGCTCGCGCGCGATCCGCGGCAGCGCAAACGCATGGCGGTGAATCGGGCGGGCAAGCCGGCGCAGACCGAGTTCGAAGTGCTGGATGATGACTTTCAAGGCGACCGGGCGCTGGTGCGGTTGCGGCTGCTAACCGGGCGGACGCATCAAATCCGCGCGCACATGGCTTTCATCGGCTGTCCCGTGGTGGGGGATTCGGTGTATGGGCGGCGCAAGCAGCGGGTGAGAATGAAGCGGCAGTTTCTGCACGCGCATGAGTTGGCGTTTGATCATCCGCTGAGTGGGGAACGGATGGGGTTTGTGAGTGAGTTGCCTGCCGGGTTGGTGAATGTGATGGAGAAGTTAAGGTAGAGGGGATTCACCACAGAGGCACAGAAGTAGTTCAAACAAAGTAATGAGAATGACTGCCGTACGAAAGAAAATGCCAAAATAATCGAAAACCTGTAGGGGCGAGCCGGTGGCTCGCCCACTCCTGCCATATTTTCCAATCACGTTTCGCACGACAAACTTGGAACTACTGAGGGCACAGAGGGCACAGAGGGCACAGAGAAAAGGTTCAGGACTTATTCAGCACTCGCTGGCGCAAGGCTTCGTCCGTGATCCGTTCCCAACCCGAGATTTCGCGAATCATGTGTTCTTTGCCGTCTGCCGGGTCGACTACGTGCCAGAATTGGAATCCGTTGGGGTTACCTCTCTTATATTTGAATGACGGATTTATGGAGCGGATCGCCGCTCTTGCCGCCCACGTGGTATTCATGAGTCTTCCTTCATACCTTATGCAATGGCCTCCAATGGTTAGTCCTTTGATGATACTTTCCCGCTTCAGAGCCGCTTCTAATCGATGGCCCTCGTAGTAACCATAGACCGGGATGTCGTTGGTAGGTGGCGGTGGCGGAACAGGGGGAGGCGGCTCCATGTCGCGGCCAATTAGACTGTGAAGGCTCTGTTTCACGATTGGCCGGAATTCGGCAATTACTTCCCTCCAGATTGGGCCAGAATGAACGCGCTTGGCAAATAGGCGTACGAAGTCGTCGCTTGGACACCTAAGTTCATCCTCCAGCAGCAGCCCGACTCTCAGCTTGCGCATTCCTTTTTCGGGAGTGAATTGTGCCTTCGAGAAGTGTTCCAGCACCTGCACCGATGACCGATCCAGCGTACGTAGATCGATCGTGAGAAAGGGCTTCTTATCCATCACGTGTTGTCTTACGGAGTCGGTATAGAATCGGTATTCGATGCCGTTTGTTAAAACGCCGAATTGTACATCCAGCGAGACAAAGTAGTTATGCAGCTGCCGCCAATGTTGCTCGTTAAGCGTATGCACGGCCGCTTTGGCCTCAATTATGATTGCAGGCGAACCGTCCCTAAGAATGGCGTAATCGACCGCTTCGCCGCCGCTTTCACGTGGATCAGCAACGTATTCCGGATACACCTCGCTTAGGTTGTGCAGGTTGTAACCCAATGCGCGGATAAACTGCTGGACCGACACCACGACGGTGCCAGCCTCGTTTTTCATCTGCTCACGCTGCTGCTCTACATCCTGCGCAATCTTCGCCAATTTGTCGTATAAACTCATCCGTGGCTTCCTGCGCAGCTTACTTCTTGCATTGATAAAAGTTTACCATAGCGGCGCTAGTTTCGCCGATTCACGCGTACCGAGCGTATGGGAGTTGTGAGCGTTGCCGGTGGAGTTGGCGGATGTGATGGAGAAGTTGCGGTAGGGTCTAAGGGCTTTCCGTATCAATATCAAGACGTTCCGCGATCTTTGTCAGCAGAACACTATGTTGCTCCAAAGTCTGGCGCATGCTCGTCTGTTCATCACGGATTTCGTCCAGTGAATTGCGCATTTCATCCTGCACTCTTGTCAAGTGAATGGTGTTTTCCAAGATTGTATGTATCGTGTCTTCAACCCGCGATACCCGAAGTTCCAGTTGTGAAACCCGCCCTTCAAGCGTTTCCGGTTGATTTGTGTTGAAATCAGTTGCTTCAATGCTCATCGTTGTCTCTCTCGCAAAACGTATGAATCTACCCCTAGCATATTGCAATTCGTATGAATTTTCAACAGTTGTTGTCACTGACGACTTGCGGTTAGGGGGATGGGTTTGGGCTATACACCTAGAGAGGGTGCTGAGGGCTCAGAGGTATTCAATGGCGCTGGAGTATTCCGGTTACAACGTATCGCCCTCTTCCCCGATACTCATACTTAAAGTCAAAGCGATCATCATCAGGAATGACGTTGACAAGTTTTGTCGCTGGCGGCGGATTGTCGATTTCGACGCGGTGGCTTGTGGATATTTCGATATCCATGTCTTGATAACATGTGCCGGCAAGAATTCTTTCGTCTTCAACCCAAAAGTGCTTTTCGCCCGCTGGGTCATAGATTCTTAGACTACCTCTTCGATTCTTGATGAATCCTTTCGCAGTCTTTGTGCCCCATTCAAACAACCGACGTGCTGGGTTAGCATGGTCCTGAATTATTCTTGGTTCGCGCGGTTTCGGATCGATGGGTTCGGGGTTTGGTACTGATGCGTCAAATGTAGTTTTTGTTCTAGTATCTTCCACATGAGTGTCTTCAGGTTCAGACACGTCGCTTACCGGAATTTGAATTCGACGAGCAATCTCTTGCTCAATCAAGTCGCGCCAAGCTTGCTGAACGAGTTGCCGATACTGCGGCATCTGAGAATATGGCAACGGGCCCGAATGAACCTGTCCCGCAAAATGTTTCACCAAGTTATCTGAAGGCTGATTGAATTCCTTAGACAAGAGTTGCGAAATCGCCAGTTTTTGCACGTTTGACAAAATTAGTTCCGGGTCAAAACTGGACTTTGTAAACCCTCTTAGTTCATTTACAAGACTTTCATTGAGATTGAGCATATCAATGACAAGAAACGGCTCCTTGTCCATGATGTTGCTCTTCTGTAGGTCGGAATAAAATCGATACACAATACCATTTGTTAGGATGCCGAATCGAACCTCTTCTGCGTTAAAGTAGTCATGGAGTTTCTTCCAGATGTTTTCCGTAAATCGTACAGTGGCCGCTTTAGCTTCGATCAAGATAATGGGCTTGCCCTCTCGAAGAATTGCATAATCAACCCGGTCGGTCCCGCTTGGGCGTGGATCCGCCGTAAACTGCGGTGCAACTTCAGACAAGTTACGGAAATCATAACCGAGAGCTTCAATGAACGGTCGGATGGAGACCTGTAGTGTCGCTTCTTCATTTGTCATCAGGTGACGCTGATTTTCGATGTCCTGTGCTATATTTCTAAGTTCCTCGAACAGCCCCATGTTCTTCTCCGCACAGAGTAAAACTGTAAATGGTATGAGCGTATTCTAACACAATCGATCCATTGACGGAGTTTGTCCCCCCAGCCCTCTGTGCCTCTGTGGCAAAATCCGCTATACTCCCACCATGCAAGCGACCACCGCCCAACCCACCGCCTTCCACCTCATGACCAAGCCGCGAGGCGCGATCTGCAACCTCGATTGCAAGTACTGCTATTTCCTCTCCAAAGAAGCGCTCTATCCGGGCAGCAAGTTCCGCATGTCGGACAACCTGCTTGAAGAGTACATCCGCCAATACATCGAAGCCCAGCAGGTCAATGAAATCAATTTCGCCTGGCAGGGCGGCGAGCCAACCCTGATGGGCGTCGAGTTCTTTCGGCAGGCTGTTCGTTATCAGCAGAAGCACAAGCGCCCGCACATGCGCATCACCAACGCCCTGCAGACGAATGCGGTCACGCTGGATGACGAATGGTGCGAATTCTTCGCGAACAACGACTTCTTGCTGGGCGTCAGCCTCGATGGTCCGCGCGATGCGCACGACTATTACCGCGTGGACAAGGGCGGCAATCCTACTTTTGACAAGGTGATGGCGGGGATTCGGCTGCTGCAGAAGCACGGCGCCGAATACAATATCCTGACCACCGTGCACGCCGCCAACGAGGGGCAGGGCGCGCGCGTCTACAAGTTCCTGCGCGATGAAGTGGGGACGAAGTTCATGCAGTTCATCCCCATCGTCGAGCGCGACAACGACAGCGGCTATCAAGAGGGCGACCAGGTGACGGAACGCTCGATCACGGCGGCTGGTTACGGGCAGTTTCTCATCGATATGTACGAAGAATGGCTGCGGCATGATGTCGGGCAGGTCTTCGTGCAGATATTCGATATCGCGCTGGCGGCTTGGACGGGCGCGCCGCCCGGGCTCTGCATCTTTGACGAGACCTGCGGCTTGGCGCTGGCGATGGAGCATAATGGCGATGTCTTTTCTTGCGATCATTATGTCGAGCCCGATTACAAGCTGGGCAATATCATGGATGTGCCGCTGAGCGAGATCGTGGTGATGGACGAGCAGATCAAGTTCGGGCGGGACAAGCGCGATACGCTGCCGCAATACTGCCTGGACTGCGAGGTCAAGTTCGTCTGCAATGGCGGCTGCCCCAAGAATCGCTTCATTGCGACGCCGGCTGGCGAACCCGGTCTCAATTACCTCTGCGCCGGTTATCGCGCCTTTTTCAATCATGTGCGGCCGACGATGGATTACATGGCGCGCGAATTGGCGGAGCGGCGCCCGCCGGCCAATGTGATGCTGCAGATGGCGCGTTACGATTCAGAACTGGAGCGGGCTTTCGCTGCGGCCGGGCGCAATGATCCCTGCCCTTGCGGCAGCGGGTTGAAGTTCAAGCGTTGTCATGGGCGGCGGGGGCGGTAGCTGCCTAATCTTTGCACAAGGGCGTGCCGCGGAAAGTTGTTGACCCGGATTAGCTGGCTTCTTCAATGGCGCGAATGATGACTGCGTCTGGGATGTCCGCGCGTTCCGTCTTGGAATAAACCAGCAGTAGCAGCACAAGTCGCCCCGATTTCTCTTGATAGATCACACGGAATCCGCCGCTTTTGCCGCGCCGCGCGGACCGATTCGGCAGGCGGACTTTGTATGCTTCGTAGCCGATTCCGGTCAATCTAGCGCCTGGTCGGGCGTCGGTTTCCAGTTGAATGATTAGCTGGTCTACCGTGTCTGCTAAAGAGGGATACTTGCGCGCTAATCGACGTAGTTGTCGATTGAAGGTATTACCGATCTCTACTATAGTCGGCATCGGCTGCTAACATCTCGCGGAGCTCACGCATTACTTCTCTTGCGGGACGAGTTCTGCCTGCTTTCACGTCTTCTAGACTCTCGCGGAGCATTTCGATGAGTTCTTCTGTGGTCGGCTCGTCGTCGTCTAGCGCCGAGGCGAACTCGCTATCGTCTTCTATCGCTTTAGTCGGAGTCTTGCGTTCAACGGGATCCATCGGAGTTTCCTCTCCCTTGGCAGCCACATTAAAGATACCACAATCCTAGAAAGCGTTCCAACAGGCCAGAGGAATCTAGCTCATGCCAAAGCAAGTCGTCTCAACCGACAATGCGCCGGCCGCAGTCGGCGCTTATTCGCAAGGCGCCATCGCCAACGGCTAACTAGCTTCTTCAATGACGCGAATGATGACTGCGTCTGGTATGTCCGCGCGTTCCGTCTTGGAATAAACCAGCAGTAGCAACACGAGTCGTCCCGATTTCTCTTGATAGATCACACGGAATCCGCCGCTTTTGCCGCGCCGCGCCGACCGATTCGGCAGGCGGACTTTGTATGCTTCGTAGCCGATTCCAGCCAACCGGTCACCCGGACGGTCGCCGCTTTGTAGTTGTGACTTCAACAAATCCAGTTCATTTCTCAAAGACCTGAATTTGCGAATCAAGCGACGCGACTCATTTTCAAACCGGCCAGTGGATTCAACTAGCGTCGTCATTTTCAGCTAGAATTTCATCAAGCTCGCGCAGCAATTCATCTACCGGCCGCGTCTGCCCCGAATTCGCTTGCTGGACGCTCTCGCGGAGCATTTCGATGAGTTCTTCTGTGGTCGGCTCGTCGTCATCTATCGCCGAGGCGAGCTCGCTATCGTCTTCTATCGCTTTGGTCGGCGTCTTGCGTTCAACGGTATCCATCGGAGTTTCCTCTCCCTTGACAGCCATCACAAAGATACCACAATCATAATACCGTTACCAAACACATGAATGGTGTATATCATGCCAAAGCAAGTCATCTCAACCGACAATGCGCCGGCCGCCGTCGGCGCTTATTCGCAAGGCGTCATCGCCAACGGCTTCGTCTTCACCGCCGGGCAGATCCCGCTCATCCCGGGCACATCGGATCTGCGCCAGGGCGGGATTGAAGCGCAGACGCGACAGGTGATGAATAATATCAAGGCTGTGCTGGAAGCGGCCGGCAGCGGACTGGACAAGGTGGTCAAGACGACCGTTTTCCTGGCTGATATCAAGGACTTCGCCGCGTTCAATGCTGTGTACAGCGAGTTTTTTCCGACGGATCCGCCGGCGCGCACGACGGTGCAGGCGGGCGGCTTGCCGATTGGAGCGCTGATTGAGGTGGAGGCGGTGGCGCTGCTGGAAGCGTAGGCTTCGCGGCGCGGTCGCCCTATGCTATACTGGCGCGCGGTAAAATGAATGGGCTGTAGATTAGGAAACGACCGCGATGATTGATGTCAATCAGCTGCGCAAGGGCACGACCTTCACCGATAGCGGCAATCTCTATCGCGTATTGGAATACCGCCATCACAAGCCCGGGCGCGGCAAAGCCACCATCCGCGTAACCATCCGTGATCTGCGCAGCGGCGCTACCTTTGAAAAGACCTTTAACTCGGGCGAACGGGTGGAGGACATACGGGTAGAAGCCAACACGGTCGAGTATCTCTACGCCGATGACGACTTCGTCACTTTCATGAATACGGAGACCTACGAGCAGCCCCAGTTGAACCGCGCCATCTTCGGCGACGATCTCAAGTTCATCAAGGACAGCATGCCGATCAAGCTGCTTAGTTATGAGGGTGAGATCATCGATTACGAATTGCCAAAGACGATGGAATACCAGGTGATCGAGGTGGAAGCGGCCGTCGCTGGCGATACCGCCAACAGTCCGACCAAGAAGATCGTGCTGGAAAGCGGCTTTGAAGTCAGCGCGCCGATGTTCATCAATGTTGGCGATGTGGTGAAGATCAACCTGGAAGAAGAAACCTACGTCACTCGCGTCAGCAAGTAAATTACTAGAAATTCTGGCCTAGATTTGAGAGTCAAAATAATGAGTGTTTTCGTAGGGGCGAGCCGCCGGCTCGCCGGTACAACAATTCACTTCTTTTGGCGATTCCCTTCTTAGGTCGGACTTAAACCCGGTACGATCACGCGAAACAGCAAGTAAATATCCAGCGCGACTAGACTGATCATGCCCAGCGGCGTCAGCCAGGGCAGGGCTTCCCAACGCGAAAGCAGGCGAGCGCGCCAGTGGTCGATTCCATAGACCAGCAGGAATGCGATGGGAATCAGGGCGGGAAAGAGGTAACGCCCCTGCCACTGCTGAAACTCGATGTTGTAGTAGATGAATTGCAGCGCGACCAGCAGCATCGCGGCCAACAGGACGATGATCGCGTCCGCCGACATGGGCGGGCGAGTTGCGTCTCGGTCACCGACGGACCAAGGGCGCGCGGCGAGAATAGCGCCAGTGATCCCTACAAGCGTTAGCAAGGCGAATCCACGGTAAAGCCAGCCGCCGAGGACCTTGTCCAGGGGCAGCGCCATCCAACCGAATTGCCCCCAAAAGCTTTTGAATGTCGTGCCCGTCAGCTGCGAGAGATAAACGGCGAATCCATGCTGCGCGATGTAGTCGGCGCTGCGCGGCTGATCGGCGACGACGGCATCGTGGGCAGCCAAGCCGAGGAAATCGGGAAAGCCGTAGACGGTGATATTGCGAAGCCACCAGAGGCCGCCGATGAGGATTGCGACCGAGAGGAATATGGCGATTGATCGCAGGAGTTCGCGGGCTGGTCCGCCACCCCGCCGCCACTTCAGCCAGATCGCCAGCGGCACAATCAGCCCCAGAAAGGTTATGGTGATCTTGGTCAGCAGCGCCGCGCCGACGATCAGCCCCAGCTGCCATATCGGCATGTCTTCCGAATTGCGGCGAAACAGCCAAAGGAGCGCCAGGGCAACGATGACTTCAGCCAAGGCGTCATTATTGACTGATGCCATCATGCTCAGATGTTGTGGGGTAAAGGCGACCAGCGCCATTGCGCCCAGCGCGATCTGTGGCTGAGCGGGAGCGATGCAGCGGCTGATGACATAACTCAGGCAGACGACGGCAGCGCCAAGTACGACCGAAAAGAGACGTAAGGCGATCAAATCGCCAGCGCTCAGCTTGAAGACTACCGATGCCAGGAGATAATAAAGGGGCGGATGATGATCTTCGTATTGAATGCTGTCAAGTCGATCGAGATGCTCGGGCGCGAAGCGCGAAGTCGTCAGCTGCGAGAGGTAGTCGCTTTGCCAGTCGCCTCTCTCAATCCGCGGGCAGCAGCCGGCTTCAGCGATTTGCCGGATATAGTTGAAATGCGCCGGCTCGTCAGGGGCTTGCCAAGGTGGCGTGTATATGGCGTAAAGCGCCCCGGTGACCAAGTACCCAAGCAAGATGATGGCGAATAATGTTTTCTCGAAGCTTCGCGCGGGCATAGCCGTCTCGTAAGAATCAACGGTGTTTCACATCAGTAATAATGGCATAAGTTCACCGATTTGGCTGAACTGTCGTCAGCACAGTGTACACGGCTGAGGGAACGTTTGATGTGGCGGCTGCCCGTTTCACTGCCGCCAATGGACATCGCTCAATTGAATCTCGGATATACTAATGCCATATCCGCCGCAACTGACGAGGCGACAATGACAGAAAGCGGGATAAAGGTCGTATCCATCGGCGGTGGCTTGGGTGCCGTGCAGATCATGCGCGGGATGCAGCGACATACCGATGATTTGACCGGCATCATTGCCGTGACCGACACCGGACGCAGCACCGGCATCGTCCGCGAATTCGCGCAGATTCCCGCGCCTGGCGATATCCGAAACGCGCTGGCGACGCTGGCGCAAGACGATGATTCGCTGCTGACGCGCGTGATGCAGCATCGGATTTCCGCGCCTGGCGACCCCCAACTGGATGGCATGGCATTTGGCAATTTATTTGTTGCGGCGCTGACGCAGATGTCGGGCAGCTTTGTCAAGGCGATCGAGCAGATCAGCGACTTTCTCGATGTGCGGGCGAAGATATTTCCAGTGACGGAAGAGAATACGCATATCTGCGCCGAGTTGGTCGATGGCGCAATCGTCGAGCAGGAATTTAATGTACGGCGATTGGACAAGGCGGCGATCAAGCGCATCTTCGTGCAGAATCCGGAAGCGACAGCTTATCCGCCAGCGGTTGAAGCGCTGCTGGATGCGGACTTGATCACGATTGGACCGGGCAGCCTGTTCACCACGGTAATCGCCTGCCTCGCCTTCAAGGATGTGTCGCAGGCGATTCGCGACTCCGCCGCGGTAAAGGTATACGTTTGCAATACCACGACGCAGCCGGGCCAGACCGATGGTTACACCCTGTCGGATCATGTGCAGCAAGTGATTTCTTATCTGGGCATCGGCGTGCTGGATTTCGTCGTGCTGAATTCGTCGAAGCCGAGCGCGGAATTAATGGCGCTATACGCGCGGGAAAAGGTCGATGTGCTGCTTCCCTCGTCGCATGAGTTTCACAATATCCTAACGATGAACGTCGGGCCCGTGCTGGCCGATGTCGCCGACACCAAATCGGGCAAACGCGAAATGTGGCAGAAGCAAGACACGATCCGCCACAATCCTGAGCTTATTGCTGAAACTTTGATGGAGCTAATGGGGGAGCGGCGCGCGTTCAGTTTTCCGAAATGAGCAGCGGGCTTGGCTCTTCGTCCAAGTCGTCGTTGCTGTTGACAATATGTTCGATCTTGTCGAATTTCCGATCTAGCGCTTTTGTCCGCGTCATTGTCAGCTGATTGAATTTATTTTGCAGGGTGGCGAAGTTTTTCCCCATACCATCCATCAGGTCGCTGTATTTCCCCCATTCGAAGCGAATCTCTTCGACTATGGAGACGATCTCGCGCGAGCGTTGCTCAATGTTGAAATTCTGCGCAGCTTGATGGATGACAGCCAGGACGATGTACAGCGTCAGCGGCGAACACAGGATTACTTTCTGCCGCAGGGCTTTGTCGATAATGGATTCATCCTGCTCGTGGATGAAACGATAGACCTGCTCATTAGGAATGAAGACCAGCACACAGTCAAGCGTTTCAGCAGAAATGTAGCCACGGTTTTGAATTTCCGCGACGCGCTGGCTTACATCGCGCAGGAACTTCTGGCTGTATTCCTTCTTGTCGGCGTCGCTTTCCGCATTGAAATACAGCATATAGTTATCGAGCGGAAACTTGGCGTCCATATTGAGTTGCTTTCGATTGGGCAGCAGAAATGTAAAATCTGGGCGGCTTCCTGATTCAAGCGACGCCTGCTTGATATAATTGACGTTCTCCACCAAGCCCATAAAATTGAGCATGTCCTCGGCCATCCGCTCGCCCCATTGCCCGCGCGCCCGATTGTCCGCCAAGGCTTGTTGCAGCGCGCTAGTTGTCGTCGTCAGGTGTTGGAGCCGTTCGCCAATTTCGCCGAACTGCTCTTTGCGGTCGGTCTGCAAGTCTTGCACCAGCCGCTCGACTTTGCCCAGCTTCACATCCATGTCAGTAAGACGTTGGTCGATGAGTTCTTTTTTCGAGTCAAGCTCCTTTGAATGTTTCTGCGTCTGCGTCTCGGATTTTTCGGTTAGTTGGTTCAAGTAGTCTTGATTCGAAACCTTGAGGTCCGTTGTCGACTTGTCCAAAACGTCGGCTACCTTATTCTGGTTCCTCTCCAATTCCGTCGGTACCTTCTCGAGGGTTACAGACATTTGCTTCAGCTGCGTGTCTATAAGCTCCTTCTTGGATTCGAGTTCGCTGCCATGGAGTTGTCTTTGATCCGCAAACTTGTCAGTGGCGACAGAAATGAACTGCTCCTGGCTGTCTTTCAAAGCTTCCGATGACGAGCTTTTGACGGAGGTATTGATGGTTTCGGTTACATTTTCAAAGGTATTCTTCACTTCATCAGCCAAATGCTCGGACACATGGTTGAGGACGCTCCGTCTATTGAAGCGACTGACCGCCATGGCGCAAATGAAGCCGCCTGCAAGGCCAATAATGATGCTAAGTCCATCCAAGCCCGCTATGAGAACAGCAAAATCATCCATAAGTCCACCTCCCGCTAGACGCCAGTTCAGCTTACTCCGATTTAATCGGCTGTCAACATGCGCCTGACGGGGGAGTGTATCCATTTCGGTTGAATTTCAAATCAGTCGCAGAATCCCTTTAGTTGCTAGC
>JAPOYT010000199.1 GCA_026706445.1 Chloroflexota bacterium | reverse complement strand
GTGCAGCCAAAAGCCATCGGCATGCGGCGTCAAACGCGGATTCGGCCGCCGGCTCGCGCTTTCCCCGCGGAAAGCCTCGCGCAAATCCTGCACATTCAAACCGGCGGTCAGGCGCTCGACCGAATCGTCAATGCCCTCAAATACCGCCTTCTTGAATCCCTTGGCCTTGACGTCATCGAGGAAAGACGGGAAGGGGAGGATGGTCATGGCTGCTCCTCGTCTCGCTTAAGCGGCGCTAGGGGTGCAAGTCACCGATGATGCGCGCGCCGGTGTCAATCTGTATACTCGTGATCTCGCGCTCAGGATCCAGCGGGATGGGCCCGCCATCCGCCGGCGTCTCGACCGTACTGCCATCGGCATAAGTCACCGTCGCGATGAAACGGTCCAGATTCCGCGGCGCCGGCCCTTCGATCCAATTCCCGTTCAACTCAAACTTCGAGCCGTGGCAAGGGCACTCAAAGCGGAAATTGGTGGGCACCCACTTCGGCAAACAGCCCAGGTGCGTGCAGACCTGATAGAGCGCGCGCATCCCGTCCGCGTTATGCGTGATGTGAAAGCGCCCGGAAGCCACCGTCACCGGCGGCGAGCCAGCCCCCGGCAGCTCCTCCGGATTGAAGGCGAAGGTCCCGCCGAATTCGCCCTCCTTGAAACGCGGGAAGGCGAACCAGATCAAACCGGCCGAGGTCTGCCCCAGCAGCAGCGCAATCGATGCCCCCCAAATGTAATAGAGGAATTCCCGCCGGCTCGGCGCGGCCACCTGTACGCTCGGCGTCGCCGCAGCCCGCGCCACCGGGGCGCTCATCGCAGTTGGATTTACTGATTCCGCTGTCGCCATAGGCCTTCCATTCCAACAGGACCGGCTAGGGTAATCCGCAGCAATTCTAATCGCAACAAGAGCATGAATTCTCGATAGTTAAATATATCACAATCAAAACAGGGTGTACAAGTAAAAAGTTTTCGGGATTCGGGGTAGAATGGTCGACAGCATTCACCCGGCGTGAGTATAGCTAATGGCGCCTATCATCATCCAGCCCAGCGACCGACATCTCGCGAAGTATTACGCTACCATCAAGGAACTGCGCGATGCGCAAGCCAAGCCAACCGAAGGCAATATGCGCCGCGCCTTTGGTACGTTGCTGACCGGCCTCGGACGCCGCCGCAAGCTGACCCTGATTGACGAATACGCCACGCAAGGGAAGGGCAGACGCCATATCCGTCCCGATGGCGCCTTGGTCGACGAGTGGAAACGCCCCTTCGCCTTTTGGGAAGCCAAAGACAGCGGCGACAATCTCTTCGCCGAAATCGAAAACAAGAAAGCCGTCGGCTACCCGCTGGACAACATCATCTTTGAAGACACCATCACCGCCGTACTCTACCAAGACGGATACGAAGCCCGCCGCACGTATATCCGCGAGAAGAAGAACTTCGCCGCGCTGCTGACTCAGTACTTCAACTACAAGGAACAAGCCCGCCAGAATTTCAACGAAGCGGTCCAATCTTACGGCGAGCAAATCCGCGATATCGCGGGGCAGCTCAAAGACAAAATCGACGCCGCCCACCAGGACAACCCCGCATTCCAGCGCCAGTTCGACGAATTCATGGACCTCTGCCGCCGCTCACTCAATCCCAACATCAGCATCGAAGCGGTTGACGAAATGCTCATCCAGCACCTGATGACCGAGCGCATCATCCGCCGCGTCTTTGATGTCGCCCACTTCACCCAAACCAATGTCATCGCTGCCAAAATCGAGGAAGTTATACGCGCGCTCACCAGTTCCTATTTCAGCCGTTCCGACTTCTATGGCAGCTTGCACCGCTTCCACCAAGCCATCGAAGACGCCGCCGAAGACCTCGATTTCAGCGACAAGCAGACCTTCATCAACTCCGTCTACGAGAAGTTCTTCCAGGGTTACAGCGTTAAAGTCGCCGACACCCACGGCATCGTCTACACGCCTCAAGAAATCGTCGACTTCATGTGCGCCGCCGTCGAAGAAGTCCTCGAAACCGAATTCGGAAAGAAACTCGGCGATGAAGGCGTCGTCATCATCGACCCCGCCACCGGCACCGGCAACTTCGTCGTCAACCTTCTCCGCCGCGCTCATGAACGCAATTTACGAAATTTCGAAGAATTCTATAGAAAACGCCTCTTCGCCAACGAAGTCATGCTCATGCCCTATTACATCGCCTCGCTCAATATCGAGCGCGAATACTACGAGCTCACCGGAACCGCCGCCCCCTTCGAAGGTCTCTGCTTCGTCGACACCCTCGATCTCGCCCGCGAGCGCCAACTGACCTTCTTCAACGAGAAGAACACCGAGCGCGTCGAACGCCAGAAAGCCGCCGACATCAACGTCATCATCGGCAACCCGCCCTACAACGCGAAGCAGCTTAATGAAAACGACAACAACAAGAACCGCAAATACGATGTCATCGATAAGCGCATTGGTGATACTTACGCGAAGTCCTCGCGAGCCACCAACAAAAACGCACTTCGAGATGCATACGTAAAGTTCTTTCGTTGGGCAACAGACAGACTAGGAGATCGTGACGGGATTCTATGTTTCGTAAGCAACAATGGCTTTATTGATGGCTATTCATTTGACGGAATGAGGCGGCATCTTGCTCAAGACTTTGACGCTCTTTACATCTTGGATCTTAAGGGCAACGTCCGTCGAGACTCTATGCGTGACGGGATACCATTAGGTGAAAAGCACACGGTTTTTGGCTTAGGCGCAATGGTTGGCATATCTATATCCGTATTTGTTCGCAACGCACAGTGCAAGTCGCGAGGAATAAACTATTGCACTGTTGCATGGAACTCAACTCGCGAACAGAAGTTTAGTTTTCTAGAAGAGGCTAGGTCATTGCAAGGGTTACAACTTGCTAGGTTAATTCCCAATCGCAAGCATACTTGGCTAAATGTCGCCACCGAAGATGAATTCGCAGCCTATCTCCCCATCGGCAGCAAAGAAGCCAAACGCGCCAAACCCGACCAAGCCGAAACGATATTCAAGGTTTACAGTCGTGGCGTCGCCACAAGTCGAGATGCGTATGCCTACGGATTTGATTTTGACGTGCTTGCAAAACGAATGAGACGATTCGCGGACGACTACAACAGTTGGGTAGACAAGTACCTTAGACAGAATCCCAAACCCGACGTAGATTCATTCGTTGACTACAAGTCGATCAAGTGGAGTGCATTCTTGAAAGATGACTTGAAACGCGGCAATTACGCTGAGTTCAAACACCAGAAGATACGCGATAGCCTGTACCGTCCATTTGCGAGAAAGTTTTTATTCTTCGATCGGATACTAAATGAGAGTGTGTACCAACAGCCCTCTTTCTTCCCGGACGTGCAGTCCGAAGCAGAAAACCGTGTAGTGTTTCACAGTGGCATGAGTGCCGAGAAACCATTCATGGCACTCATTGCGTCTTGCATTCCTGACCTAAATGTCACTAGCCCAGGAACAGGAGGAGCCCAATGCTTCCCCTTCTACACATACGACGAAGACGGCTCCAACCGCCGCGAGAACATCACCGACTACGCCCTCGACCAATTCCGGGGGCACTACAAAGATCCCGCCATCACCAAGTGGGACATCTTCTACTACGTCTACGGCCTCCTCCACCATCCCGGCTACCGCGCACGCTACGCCCTCGATCTCAAACGCAACCTGCCCAGAATCCCATTTGCTCCGCTGGCGTTGAAGTCTCCCCCTAATTCATTGGGGGGAGATTTAGAGGGGGGTGGGTTTAGGGCTTTTGCCGACGCCGGCAAGCAACTCGCCGACCTCCACCTCAACTACGAATCGGCCGACCGCTACGAACTGGACTGGGAATCGGCGCGCACACCCGTCAGCTACCGCGTCGAAAAGATGCTGCCCAAAGGCAAAGTCGATTCCGCCGAAGGGGCTTACAAGGTCTACAGCGCGCTCAAATACAACGATACGCTGACCCTGCGCGACATCCCCGAACGCGCTTTTGCTTACCGCCTTGGCAACCGATCCGCCCTCGATTGGATCGTCGACCAATACCGCGTCAAAACCGACCGGCGCAGCGGCATCACGCACGATCCCAACGGCTACAGCGACGACCCGCAATACATCCTCAAGCTCATCGAGCGGGTTATCACGGTGAGCCTGCGCACGGTCGACATCGTCGAACAGCTCGCCGCGCTGCCCTTCCGCGCGCATTCGGATTAGTTATGGTCGCCCCTGCAGTGTGCTTGGGCACAGGGTTTTCGCGTGGGCGACACAAGTGTCCCCCCTTCATCGGTTGGTTTAATGCGTGTTTGTACGGGCGAGCCGTCGGCTCGCCCCTACACCAGTAGGCACTCTGTGGCTAAAATACCCCCCATGACCACCCGCATCATCAGCCACGAGGCCACCACCTGGATCGACATCGTCCACCCTTCCGCCGAAGACGTCGCCGCCCTCCACGCCCGCTATCCCGCCTTCCACCCGCTCAACCTGGAAGACATCGTCAGCCCCATCGAACGTCCCAAGCTCGACCAGGACGACCGCTATCTCTTCCTTGTCATGCACTTTCCGCTTTGGGATTCCCGCGATGAACTCTCGCGCCCCAGCGAAGTCGATTTCTTCCTCGGGCGCGATTATGTCGTCACCGTGCATAACGGCGCGCTCAAACCCCTCGTCCAAGCCCGCGAGCGCTGCCAGGCGGATGAGAACGCCCGCGCGGAGTTGCTGGGGCAGGGCGCCAATCGAGCCTTCCACGCCCTCATCGATCAGCTTGTCGATTACATCTTCCCCATCCTCAACAAGGTCGATCAGCGCGTGCATGCCATCGAAGACGCCCTCTTCGCCTCCAACGCCAAGCGCGTCATCCAGGAGCTCGCCTTGCTGCGCCGCGATATCATCTCGCTGCGCCGCATCATCCGCGGGCAAATCCCCATCGTCCTGCAGCTCGAAACTTGCGACCATCCCATCTTGCACGAGCGCATGGAAGAGTACTTCGGCGATGTCGCCGATCATCTCTTCAAGCTCCGCGACATCGCCGACGAGAATTTCGAAATCATCAACAGCTTCGCCGATACCGCCGACACCCTGGCCAGCTACCGCATCAGCGAGGTCATGCGCATCCTCACCGTCATCTCGGTCATCATGCTGCCGCTCACGCTCGTCTCCAGCATTTATGGCATGAACATCGTTCTCCCCTTCGCCGACGACCCGCACGCCTTTATAATTACCGCCGGCATCATGATCGGCATCGTCATCCTGATGCTCGCCTTTTTCCGCAAACGCCATTGGTTGTGACGCCCTCCATGCTCCCGCCCGCCAGTTACATTGATGACAGCCGCGCCCTCGCCAGCGCTGTAGAGCGCCTAGCACAGCAGCCGCGCATCGCCATCGACACCGAATCCAACAGCCTGCACGCCTATCGCGGAACGACCTGCCTCATCCAGCTATCCACGCCCGGCGAAGACCTGCTCATTGATCCGCTCGCCATCGCCGATATCAGTCCGCTTGGCGCCATCCTGGCCGACCCCGCCATCGAGAAGGTCTTCCACGCCGCCGAATACGACCTCATCTGCCTCAAGCGCGACTTTGACTTTGATGTGCGGACCATCTTCGACACGATGGCGGCCGCCCGCGTCTGCGGCTATCAGCGCATCGGCTTGGGCAATATGCTGGAAGATCTGCTCGGCGTCCGCCACAGCAAGAAGCACCAGAAATTCGATTGGGCGCAGCGTCCGCTGCCGGAGAACGCGCGCCGCTACGCCCAGGTCGATACCCATTACCTGCTGCCCCTGCGTGATGTCCTGCGCGAGCAGCTGCGGCTGCATGGTCGGCTGGAGGAAGCGAGCGAGTACATCGCCGATATGACGCGCTTTGAACTGAAGTCGCAGAAATTCGATCCCGAAGGATTCTGGGCTCTGGCGCGCCCAAACTCGCTCAACCGGCAGAGCGCCGCTGTCCTGCGCGAGCTTTACATCTTGCGCGACGAACTGGCGCGGTCGCTCGATCATCCGCCGCCGCGGCTCATCGCCAACAAGACCCTGCTCGAGCTCGTCAAGCTGCAGCCGCGCTCCGCCAAGCGTCTGTACGACATTCGCGGACTGCCGGCCTGGCTGGTCCGCCAGAGCGGCGACGAGATCATCGAAGCGGTGAAGCACGGCCTGTCAAGCCGCTTGCCGCTTAAGCGACCTGAGCATGAGCCGATCCCGCCGCCGATCGTCGAACGCTACAGCGCGCTCCAGAGTTGGCGCCGCGAGACTGCCGAGGCGCGCGGCGTCGAATCCGATGTCATCATCAGCCGCGCCGCCCTCTGGCAGATCGCCCGCCGCAACCCGGCCTCCGTCGCCGACCTGCGCGACATCTGCGGCTTGGGTCCCTGGCGCCGCCAGACCTACGGTCCCGCCCTGGTCGCCTTGCTCAACGGCAGCGGCTAGCGCTGATGCCCGGTCACGCGCGCCGGCCGCTCTGGCCAGACAAGACGCCCGCGCAAAAGCTGGCGACGCTGCGCGACCAGATGCTCGACCTCTATCGCTATCAACTGGGCGATGCGCTTGCCGAGATCGGCGCCATGCTGGATGCGCATCAGCCCGCCGATGCCAAAGAAGCGCGCGACATCCAGCGAATCAAAGACCTCATCGAGGCGCATCCCAACATCCTCAATAGGAACTGCGAAGTCGGGCATATCACCGCATCGGCGGCCATCGTCGATCTCGCCGCGCGGCGCGCGCTCTTGCATTGGCACAAGCGCCTGAATCGCTGGCTGCAAGTTGGCGGGCACACTGATTATGAGACCGATATCGCCCAGGCGGCGCTGCGCGAGGCGCGCGAAGAAACCGGCTTGCCCGATCTCGCCTTCTATCCGCCGCGGGGCAAGCCGGCGCCCATCGACTACGATGTACACAGCATCCCCGAAACCGGTGACGCGCCTGCGCATCTGCATCTCGATTTTCGCTATCTTCTTGTCACCGAGCGGCCGGCCGCGCTCGCGCCGGCCAAAGGCGAGTCGACGCGCTTCCGTTGGCTGACATTCGCTGAAGCGCTCCGCCCGGGCGATGCCATTGACGAATCGCTGCGCCGCCTGTTGAGAAAAGCGGCCGCAATGTTTGATATCGAGACCGATGAGGAATCGGCTTGACACCGTCGGAAACGAGTTTTCGCCAAACACAATTGACACTGTATCGATATTGACAAAACTGCCAAAGCGACTACACTTGATGTCAAGAAGCGAACGCTATGGATTGATTTCCCCTGCGCCAGTCCTCAGGGATGCGTCTGAAAGATAGCGAGGCGCTTCTTTTTTCTTGCGCGCTGTTGGAAAGCGGTACTTGCTTCGTGCTACACTACAGGCGAAATGCCAGCAGAAAGTCCGCCCATCATGTCGACCGACCGCAGCGATCAGCTCCGCGCCATACGCGACGCCATTGTCAATCTCAAGTCATCGCCGCTTTACGAATATCGCGTCAGCAACCGCTACTTCCCCGTGATCGGGCAGGGGGATCACTACGCCGATATCATGTTCATTGGCGAGGCGCCGGGCAAGAATGAAGCCGAGACGGGCCGTCCATTTTGCGGCGCTTCCGGGCGCGTCTTGGACGAGTTGCTCAAGTCAATCGACCTCAAGCGCGAGGACGTCTACGTCACCAACATCCTGAAAGATCGGCCGCCTAACAATCGCGATCCGCTCAAAAACGAAATCGAGTTGTATACGCCTTTCCTCGAACAGCAGATCGAGATCATCCAGCCTAAGGTAATTGCCACACTCGGCCGCTTCTCGATGGAATTCATCTTGCGGCATTTTGGCGCCTACCAATCAAACCAGAAGATAAGCCAACTTCACGGCACGGTCGTCAAGGCGCGAACAAATTATGGCCGGGTCTCGGTCGTGCCGCTCTTTCACCCGGCGGCCGCGCTCTACAATTCAAGCCAACGCGAAACGCTGGAGAAAGATTTTCAGGTGCTGAAACAATTTGATGCCCCGGCGCAACCTGGTACAATGAGGTTGCTCTAAGACGGTTCACAGACGGAGTTTACGCATGGTCTTGGAAAAGCAATTCGTCAGCGCAGAGGATTTCCTCGAAATCGTCGAACAGCCGGATTACGACAACCGCAAAGTCGAACTCGTTGAAGGAGAAATCGTCGACATGCCCTTGCCTAATCCGATTCATGCCGCCATTCTCGCCACATTGGCAACAAAGTTGAATAATTTCGTAACAGAAACCGAGTCGGGACGCATTCTGGTTGGCGACGCGCCATTTGTACTTAAGCGGAACGTGGAAGGCAGGGACACGTTGCGGGGCTTGGACATAGCGTATATTTCTGCGGAACGTTTACCGGGAAAACTGCCGCGAAGCCCCTTGCATGTTGCGCCCGATCTTGCGGTCGAGATTATTTCGCCGAGCAATAAGGCGGAGGATATTGAAAAGAAAATCGAGCAACTTTTCGATGCAGGAACGTCTCTGATTTGGATTGTTTACCCCGATTTACAGCGCGTTGCGGTGCATGCGAGCGATGGCACATTCAAACTCAAAGAATCAGACACGCTATCGGGCGGCGACGTCCTGCCCGGCTTTGAAGTCCTCGTCTCTGATATTTTCCCGTCATAATCATCTGCCAATTTGGCATCCTCACCTCAACGGATGCTGATGACTTGGCGCCGGCACATTATCAGGAATCGGACATTTGTACGGCGTCCTTTCAATGACAGCCTGAAACTCCGCTTGCGCCCGCTCCAGAATCTCCGGGGACAGGATCAACTCGGCCGCCGAAAGCGACATCACCTTGGCCGCGTACATCATGCCTTTATGCCCGATAGATGTTCGCCCGCTGGCGACCACGCCCCAGGAATGCGCGGCCGCGCGGCTGGCCCAGGTCGCCGTTTGCAGCATGCTGCAGGGCGCGTGCCAACTCATATCGCCCATATCCGATGAACCGGGCGAGACGAAACCTTTGTCGCGGCTGGGCCAGACTTTGCCGATCAGCGCTTTCTCCGCGGAATGAGGATCGACGCCATAGCGATCGACGAGCGTCTTGACGTTGGCGTCGCCAAAATGCTGGTTGATCGCGGCGGCGTAGGCTTGCTCTTCGCCCGTAAATTCAATGCCGCCCAATTCGCGCATGATGTCGTATTGCAAGTCGGCCAATACCTCGTTGGAAAGGACCCGCGTCGAGCCCGATTTGTACACGATTTCGACTTCCGTATCGGTCATCATCGCCGCGCCCTTGGCGATACGGATGACGCGCTGGCTCGCATCATCCAGCGTGTCCGGCTCATTCGCGCGCACATAATAGTAACTTTCGGCGTAATCCGGCACGACATTGGGCGCCAGCCCGCCGCTGAGAATCGCATAATGAAGGCGTACGTCATCGGTCACATGCTCGCGCAGATAATTGACGCCGATGTTCATCAGTTCCAAGGCATCCAGCGCCGACCGGCCCGAATGCGGATCGGCGGCCGCGTGCGCCGTCTTGCCGTGGAATCGAAAGTAGTAACGATTGACGCTGAGCAGGCTGCCTTTCATCGCCGAGTTGATGTACCAGGGATGCCAGTTGAATGTCGCGTCGAGGTCATCAAAGGCGCCGGCGCGTCCCATAAAGACCTTGCCGCTGCCGCCTTCTTCCGCCGGGCAACCGTAGTAGCGAACCGCGCCCGCATGCCCTGCGCTCTCAAGCCATGTTTTGAAGGCGAGCGCCGCCGCCAGGCAGCCCGTGCCCAGCAGATTGTGCCCGCAGCCATGCCCCGGCTCGCCCGCGCTGATTGGATCCGGCTCACTTTGATCCTTTTGCGACAAGCCAGGCAGGGCGTCGTATTCTCCGGCGAAGGCGATCACCGGCTGCCCCGATCCCCATTCGGCGCAGAAAGCAGTGCTCAGCCCGCCGATGTCCCAAGTGATGCGGAACCCCTCATCGGCCAGGAAGTCCGCCTGCAGCTTCGACGCCTTGAACTCAAGAAACTGTAGCTCAGGATTATCCCAGATCTCGTCGGACATGCGCGTGAAACGCATCTCATGTTCATCCAGCCAATCCGCTATATCTTGTTTATCGCGCATATTGCTTCCCTCGACAAATAAATGGCGTCGAAAATGATCATTGACGCGTGGCGTGCTGCTATGCCCCCGATTGACGCTGCCGCGCCACATGCGGTGGCCGAACTAGCGAGAGATTCTGGCTAGCGCGAAACTCTAGACGCTAACGGCAGCAATCACATGCTGATTTGGCTCGCGCGTATGCTCGGACGGCAGCAGCTCGGCCGAAGCGTCAGGCAGCGCCAGCGTTAGCGCGCGATATCCGAGCCGGTGGCCCATATCGCGGATCGCCACCAGCAGTTGCGTGCTTAGGTTTCTGGGCGACCAACAGTAGACTTCGGCATTGCGCTCGTTGTATTGCTGCCGGTGGAAACAGACCAGCGCTTCGTGCCCGGAGGCATTGATATAATGGCGCTGCTTGCTGCGCTCGACGATCTGCGGAATGCCGCTCCAATGCTCGACCCACACGCTTTCCCAAAGCGCGCGAGGGCTCGACCGGCGTCCCACCGCCATTGCCCAGTCGTCAATCTGGCTCGCGTCGCCGTTTTCGTATTCCTGGCTCTTGTAAAAGCTCTGACCGACCTGCGCCGCGATTGAATAGCGCGTCAGACGAAATGCTTCGCTGGCGCCGAAATACTTCCGATAGTAGGTTGCCCGATCCTGGTCATAATCCGGGTGTGCGACCGACAATTTTCCGGGACCGCGCGCGTCGCTCAGAATTGCGTCCGCCAGCCTGTGATGCGCGTCATCGGCGCAGCTATCGTCGACCAGCATTTCCGCCAAATGCAAATGAGCGCCCATAGGCGTCAGCTCGCGGTTGAGAAAAGCCTCGGCATAAGCCAGCACTCGGCCGCCATCGTCCATCACGTAAGCCAAGCCATTGCCGCTGCGAATATGGCTGAGCCAAATCGCACCGGTCTCCAATGACATCCAGGCGCCGCCATGCAGCCAGCGCTCATAAATCGTTAATGCATCGTAGGGCAAGTCTTGCACCTGTCCCCGCGCATCAAGCCGCTGCCAGTTGGATACGCGCTCACTGAAAAGCGAGACGATCTGCCGCGTATCATCAAGTGTCGCCTGGCGTACCAACATGGACAAAACTCGCGTGGTCCCTTTGCATCCGCATGCCGCAGATTCTAGTATAGTATAGCGCAGTGCCGCTGTCGGTAGGTCCGCTTGACGCCGCAACCTGCGCTGGCGTCACACGGAAACCCCAATCGGACGCGCTGCAACAGGAGATGCGCAATCTTGGAGGTTAAATGCTGCTGGCTTTTGACATTGGCAATACCAATATCCATCTCGGCTTGTGGGATGGCGCGCGTTGGCGCCTCTCTTGGCGGGCGCGCACCGTCGCTGAGAAGATGACCGATGAATACGCCGTATTGGTTCGCAACTTTCTCGCTACTGCTGAAGTCAATCAGGATGCGATCAAAGCCGTTTGCATGAGCAGCGTCGTGCCGTCATTGACTCCGACTTTTCAGGGGCTTGCGCGGCGCTATCTGAAGCTGGAACCGCTGACCGTCAGCAGCGCGTCCGAGCTGGGAGTCACAATTGCGATAGATATGCCCGAGCAAGCCGGCGCCGATCGGCTCTGCAATTCGGTCGCCTTGTCGCGGTTGTTTGGCGCGCCGGCGGTCAGCGTAGACTTCGGCACCTCGACCAACTTCGATGTTTTGTCGGCGGAGAACGAATACATTGGCGGCATAATCGCGCCCGGCATTCGTCTGGCCCATGACGCCTTGGTTAGCCGCGCCGCGCAGTTGCATAAGGTTGATCTGCAGCCGCCGCCCGAGCCCATCGGACGAAACACGGTTCACGCGATGCAATCGGGCATTTTCTGGGGTTACGCCGGCATGATTGAGTCTCTGCTGCGGCGCATATTGGCGCAGTTGGATGCGCCCGCGGCCAAAGTGGTGGCCACCGGCGGCCTGGCGACTGTTTTCAAAGAGCATATCGACTTGATTGACGAGGTCGCGCCGGAACTCACGCTGGACGGGCTGCGGCTGATCCATGAGCTAAATCGCGACAAATAGAAACGCCCCGAGGTAACGGGGCGACTCGCAGTCTCCGTAGCTTGGACTTGAACCAAGAACCTAGCGGTTAACAGCCGCCCGCTCTG
>JAPOYT010000018.1 GCA_026706445.1 Chloroflexota bacterium | reverse complement strand
GCGCAAAGGACACAAAGAAAATGGCATATTTCGCAGACAATTCTCGGCGCTCTCACTTTTCTCGGCGCCCTCGGTGGTAAAGCTTTTTATGTTTCAACCGAAAAGGATACACTTCCCATTTTCCAAAGAGTAGCAAAATCGTGTATATTTGATGTAATCTATTCATTTGGCAGCGAGACTGATCAATTTTGCTCGACTTGAACCCGATCACCATCATCATCAATCTCATCGTCTTGGGCGTCGCGATGACCGTCCATGAGTTCGCGCATAATTTCGTCGCCTGGAAAATGGGAGACGAGGTGCCGAAATTGCAGGGCCGCCTGACGCTTAACCCGTTTGTGCACATCAATTGGGTGGGCTGGCTGATGTTCGCAATCATCGGATTCGGCATCCTGGGAAGCGCGCCGATTTCAGCGAACCGCATGAAAGACCCGCGCCGCGGATTCCTGGCGGCGGTGGCTGCTGGACCCTTTTCCAATTTGGGTTTGGCGCTGGTCTTCGCTTTGATGCTGCGCTTGAGCGGGCTCAGCGCGTATGGATTCCTGGTTTACCGCGGTCTGGAGCCGATGACCGACCCGGTCGGGATGCTGGCGGCGCTGCTTTACGCGATGGTGTTTTGGAATCTGCTGCTATTCGTTTTCAACTTGATTCCGCTCTTTCCGATAGATGGTTGGCACATCGTGCTGAGCTTGCTGCCCGGCAGTTGGCTGAATCAGATGCAGATTCCCGTCGTCGTGCAGCGGAGCCTGCGCCCCTTAGCCGAATTCCTGATGCGCCCGGCTTTCAAATGGCGCGATTGGCAGATGGCGAGCTACTACGTTTTCATCGCGCTGATTTTTTTGTCGGTACTGCCTCTTGGGGGCATCAATCCCTTTGGTCTATTCATTGCGCAGCCGACGGGCGCGCTTATGCGCCTGCTGCTTTTCTAAACAGTTGTAGGAAAGTGATAAATCCTGCGACAATAGCGCCGGGAAGATGTTTCGGGCGACCTGATTGTTTGCCACTGCGCGGGACCTGCGTTTGCGGCCAGACGAAATCAATCTTGAACTTGCCGATATGATGAAAGCGGCGCTTCACCGCTTGTCGCAAGGCATAGGCGCGCTATTTGCCTTCGCCCGCTCGCCAGATATGGAGTTGGCGCGGCGGAATCTTTCTTCTTGCGAATACGAAGCCTTCCGCTCCCTGGCGCGGTCGGAACAGCTGCACAGCTTGCAAGTGCTCGAGAAAGTGCTCAGCGACGATCCGGCCGCGCCAAAAGCGCTTATCGCCGCGGCGCTGCTGCACGACGTGGGCAAATCAAGGTATCGGCTATCCGTCTGGCAGAAGACGCTCGCCGTGATCATTGAAGCAATTGCCCCGCGCTTGAGCTGTCGCTTGAGTGAAGACGAAGCCCTTGGATTCGCGCGGGCGCCATTCGTCGTGCGGCGGCATCACGCGCAATGGGGTGGCGAGATACTTCGCAATTGCGGCTCCGACGAAGAGGTGATTTGGCTGGTGGAACGCCACCAAGATGGCGCTGAGCGACACCGCGATCGTCGAACCTTTGCCCTGTTGTCCAAGCTGCAAAGCGCCGATAGCGAAAGCTGAGCCCTATAGTTTGCATTCGGCGAGCTGGATATAGAAAGATGAGCGCGCTCTGCGATATAGTTGGGTGACACACTCACAATCCGATGATTGAGGCGCTGCCATGGCACAACTGACAGTTGCAATTCTGGGATTGGATCGGCTTGGCGCATCCATTGCGCTGCGCTTGCGATCCTATGCTGAAAAAGGCGGGCAGCATCGCTTCGACCTCATTGGCTACGATAGCCGCGATGACTATGAAAAGCCCGCGCGGAAACTTAAGGTCTTCGACAAGGTGGAACGCCATGCTAACAGCGCGGTTGAATCGGCCGATCTGGTGATCATGAATCTGCCCTTTGAAGACTTGCGCGCCGGCTACGAGATCGTATCGACATCACTGCAGGAGGGCGTTGTCATCCTGGATACGGCGATATTGAAACAGCCCTCGTTTCGTTGGGCGGAAGAATTTCTCTCCGACGAGCATCATTTGATCGGGTTTACGCCGGTCGTCAACGCCGACTATTTGCTGGAGCATCAATTGAGCCCGGAGCAGGCCGCGGACGACTATTTCCATCAGAGCGCGATCTATCTGACGCCATCGGTGAACAGTATAAAGGAAGCGATAGATCTTGCCGTAAACTTCGCGCTCATACTGGATGGAAAGCCGCATTTTCTCGACCCGGCGGAACACGACAGCCTGACGACAATCACCGAGGCGATACCGCAAGCGCTCAGTATCGCCGCCTACTCGTCCGCGATGAAACACCAAGCCTGGGGCGACGCGCAGCGCCTGACGAACCCGCCCTTTGCTGTTTTGACGCGCTATCTGCTGACACATCACCCGGATGCGCTTCGCGACGAATGGCTGGAAAACAGCGATTCTCTCGCTCGCGCTATAGACGATGTTTTGGCGACTTTGCGGGATTTGCGAGACAGCTTGGCGGAAAAAGACGAAGCCGCCGTAGAAGCCTTCTTGATCGACGCCTCCGATGACTACCAAGAGTGGATCAACAGGCGCCACAAGGGGAATTGGGGCGAGCAGCCGGCTTCTCGCGCGCAATATGACGGCTCAATCTCCGGTATGCTCTTTGGCAGCGCGATCAGCAGACGTTTATTTGGCGGAAGCAAGGACGGCGACAAATAGAGCAATCCAGCAGCTGTAACGATGCGTCTCGAAAAGACTGCAATCTGACTTGCTGGCAACTTTGAAATATGCTGGCGAGTTTTTGGCAATTATTTGACCCTGAGCGACAAATAGTATAAAGTATTCTGTAGCAATCTTTTTTTCCAAGCACGCGTATTTTGCATTGATACGTTGCGGATAGACTTGTTGAAACGAAGGGGGCATCCCACAATGAAACGAATCATAAGCATATTCATTCGCTCGCTCGTTCTTCTGGCGCTGATGTTGACGTCCGCCGTCGCATTCGCGCAGGACGAGGCGCAATCTGAAAGCGAGACTACTCCGCCGTTTATCGGCATCCGCTACTGGCATCACGATGAAGGCTTGTTCGTCACCGGGATCATTCCCAATACGCCGGCTGCTGACGTCAACCTGGAGGCGGGCGATGTCGTCATAGCCGTCGATGGCGAAGCGATCCGGGTCGAAACGGTTCGGGATGTTGTCTGGAAACACGGCATCGGCACGACCGTATCGCTGAGTATCGACCGCGATGGATCGCAATTCGCGCAGGATCTAACCTTGGTCGCGCGTCCGGCGGATCTGTTTGAGAATCCGCTTTACGCGATGCCGCTAGATCTGTCGAGTGTTGGACTGTTCGTCGGCCAATGCGACGACAAGCTGCTGGTTATCGGCGCGCTTTCTAATTCAGAGGTCGCCACGGCCGGCTTTCAAGTATATGACGAGATCATCGCAATTGACGGCGAGGAAGTCAGCACGATTGGCGAAGCCGACGCGGCTGTTTCCGACTTGAGCGAGGGCGATCAACTGCGCTTCGACATATTGCGCGGCGACCGTGAAATGACAATCAAGGTCATCGTGGAAGATCATCGCAGGCGCGATCCTCGGCGGCGCCCGCCGCGCCGTCCGCATCCGCGGGTGGAAGTTGAGCGCGCCTACGTTGCCGACCGCATCGAGTTGGGTTATGGCGACGGCTTCGTCGTCGTGAGTGTCCTTGACCCGACGCACGAGTTGTACGCGGCTGGACTGCGCCAATTTGACCTCATCGTTGAAGCCAACGGGGCGCCGGTGGAAGAAGCCGCCGGTCTATACAGCGGCGACGCGATTCGAGTCGCGGTCGAACGCGTGAACGGCGCCTTGCATTTCGACATTCCGGCATCGGCCGCGCCCCTGCTGATTTACGGTGATATCGAGCCGGTCGAGCAAGATCGCTCACAGTGGTTGGGCTTGCACGAGAAGCAGGTCACGCTGGGCGTGCGCTACTGGCAACTGGAGCCGGACAGCCCACATTTCGAGGGCAGCGATCTTTCGCAAGGCGCGCTTGTCGCCGAGGTGATTGAAGGACTGCCTGCGGAGAAGGCTGGTGTGCAGGAAGGCGACATCATCATAGCGGTGGCTGGCGAACCGGTCACGCTGGAGATTGACCTGCGCAATCGAATCTACTTCCACGAGCCGGGCGAGCAGGTTACGCTCGATATCCTGCGCGAGGGCGAGTTGATTCAGGTTGATGTTGTGCTGAGGATGGCGAGCAAGTAAGCCGCAGCAAGTAAGAGAATTCGGAAGCCCCTGTCAAGTGACGGGGGCTTTTTGCTTTTGGACGGGTGTCGGGTTGCAGGAAACTATAGGGTGTATAATGGAAGTATGACCGTGGAAAATCCGCAACATCAGGAGTTCATACGTGCGTACAGTTTATTCTTGCAGAAGTTTTGACAAAAATTACGAGAATCTCTCAAGTTCGTTGCAGGTCTCGGTGCAGAACAAGATATCTGATATTGCGTCTGGATTCGATGGCATTCGCGGCATGACAAAGGGGAAGAAATCAAAGCGTCGTCCTTATCGCAAAGCCGAACTTCCGGGCCACAACCGACTGCTATGGGACCGTCAGCAGACTAAGATATATCTCCTATTCGTGGGAGACCATGTATCATATGACGCTCGATGGCAGGGCGACATACCACTGCCTTCCTTGGACGGAACAGTATGGAAACAGTGGGAAATCACGGCTGAAACTGTAGCTCCCGTCATACGGGACGAAGAAGTTCAGCAAATACATGATGAGTATGCGCACCCTCCGCAATTAGGTACCAAGGGAATCTTGGACAATATCGTTGGATTGACGCCTTCGCAACAAGCCATTGTCGAATTTAACGCGACCGGTCCTGTGTTAATCCGTGGAGTCGCCGGCTCTGGCAAGACGTCGCTGGGGCTACATCGCGCGCGTCATATTGCGGAAGCCAGAGCGAAACTAGGCAAAGAAACGTCTATCTTACTATTGACTCGTACACGGGCACTCCAAACGGCTATTGATTGGCTCTGCGCCAATAGCTTCCCAGATTTGCCAATCAACAATCTTAAGATTATGGCATTTGGCGACTGGATGAGAGATCTCCTGAATGAACGCAACTCAAGTCTTGTTGTTGTCAGCAGTTCAAATCGCAGGGAATATATTCGGCGCATTCGAACTGAGGTCTCGGAGCGTCATCCTGGGGGGAAGGCGCTGAGCAGGTTGTCATGCTCGCTTATTCTGAGCGAAATCGACGATGTGATCCGAGGACGCGACATTAGAAGCTTGTGTGAATACAAACAACTGAAAAGATCTGGTCGGCGAAGAGGTCTGAATCAGCCGCACCGAGAACTTGTGTGGGCGGTATATCAGAAGTACCAGCAAGCGCTTCAAGAACAGAGCATGTTCGATTGGGCTGAGTTGCCACAGCTCGTCGTAAAACACTGTAATTCACTGCCGGAATATGATGTGGTAATCGTCGACGAAGCCCAGGATTTGCGTCCCAACTATCTGAACCTGGCGACGAAGCTAGTCAAGGATTTCAGCGAGTATCGGAGTGTGACGCTGCTGGGAGATTCGGCTCAGAGCATCCAGTATCAAGGCGTCTCTTGGCGAGATGCCAAGCTGCCGCTGAGCGGCCGGCGGACGCGCGTATTAAGAGAAAATCATCGGAACTCGCGACAAGTCATAAGTGCGGCGCTGCCGGTACTAAAGAAATGCAGGTGGCTCGGCAACGTACGCCGTAACCACTCTCCGGAAAACATCGGCAAAGTTGGCGACAAACCTGTACTGGCGCGCTATAATTCCGCACTCTCCGCCGTGAAATTTATTGCCGATGAAATTGATAAGTTGAGCAAAAACTCGTACCTCAATCTCAATTACAGCAATTTTGCGATCCTCTCTCCGCGCACAAGAGAGAGATCCGAACTGTTTAACCAACTGTGGGCGGACCTTCCAAAACTGAACATCCCCTGCGACTACTTCCGAGAATACGATTTCATGGCGGACAACAAGGTTGGACTGGTCACAATGCAGTCGGCCACGGGGCTGGAATTCCCTGTGGTGTTTTTGATTGACTTTGAAGAAGGCGTTCTGCCCTATACAGGGCAATCGTCGACACCGGCTGAACAGATAGAGGAGCGAGGTCGAAAGCTCGCATACGTAAGCATGACTCGCGCATCGGAGCGGCTGTACCTCGTTTACAGGAAATCAAATCCTTCTCGATTCGTTGACGATATCCTCGAGGGCGATCAGAATGCAGTTGTGATTGTGGACGTGTAGCAATTCACCTATGCAAAATGCGCTGACTTAGCCTACTTCGCATACTCCACGCGCCGCGTCTCGCGGATGACGTGCACCTTGATCTGCCCCGGATATTGCATATCGTTCTCGATTTCCTTGGCGATATCGCGCGCCAGTTGAATCGAGGCGAAATCGTCGACCACCTCCGGGCGCACGATGATGCGCACTTCGCGGCCCGCTTGCAGCGCATAGCTTTGTTCCACGCCTTCGAATCCGTTGGCGATCTCCTCCAACTGCTTGACGCGGCGGATGTAGGAATCGAGGCTTTCGCGCCGAGCGCCCGGGCGCGCGCCGGAAATAGCGTCGGCCGCCTCAACTATAAAGGCTTCGACGCATTCCTTCTCGACTTCGTGATGGTGGGCGGCGATGCAATTCACGACCGCGTCTTTACCGCCATAGCGCTTGACGAATTCAGCCCCGATCACCGCGTGGGTACCTTCGACGCTGTGGTCTATCGCTTTGCCAATATCGTGCAGCAAGCCGCCGGCTTTGGCGATATTGACATCGGCGCCTAATTCCATCGCGATCATGCCAGCGATATGCGCCGTCTCAATCGCGTGGGCGTGCTGATTTTGTCCGTAGCTCGTGCGGAACTTCAGCGTGCCCAACAGCTTTAGCACTTCCGTATGCAAGCCATGAATGCCGGTCTCGTATGCCGCCCGTTCGCCCTCTTCGCGTACGATCTGCTCGACTTCGGCGCGCGTGTCTTCGACCAGTTTCTCAATCCGCGCCGGATGAATGCGCCCGTCGACCACCAGTTTCGCCATAGTCCGTTTTGCCACTTCGCGCCGCACCGGGTCAAAACTGCTGATGGTGACCGATTCGGGCGAGTCATCCACGACGACATCCACGCCGGTCGCTAATTCGAAGGAGCGAATATTGCGCCCGTTGCGCCCGATAATTCGCCCTTTCATGTCGTCGCTGGGCAGGTGAACCACGCTCACGGACACCTCGCTCACTTGCTCCGACGCCAGGCGCTGTATCGCCATAGCGATCAGGCTGCGCGCGCGCTGATCGGCCGTTTCGCGCGCTTCCGCTTCCACCTGTCGTATGATCCGCGCCATGTCATTTCGCGCGTCCAGCTCAATCGAATCAAGCAGTTGCTGGCGCGCTTCATCGACGGTCATCTGCGCGATGACTTCCAGCTTCTCGATCATGGTCGCTTCCGACTTTTTGAGCTCGTTTTCCTTCCTATCCAGCCGGCTCTGGCGCTTGTTCAACTGTTGGTCTCGCTGTTCGAGGCGCTCCATCCGATTGTCAAGGTCTTTACGGCGGCGCTGGATCCGTTCATCTTCTTCATTGAGGTCACGACGACGGCGGGAATTCTTCGTGTCCGCTTCGCTGATGCGGCGCCGCGCTTCGTTTTCGGCCTCCGCCAGGATCGTCGCTTTCTCGGCGTCGGCATTGCTTAGGATTTGCTTGGCATCATCCGACGCCTTGACGAGAGCGCTTTGTCCCTCTTCCTGCTGCCTCTTCAGCAGCGACTGCACCGCCCGGCGGCCGCCGACGAGGTAACCCGCCCCAAGCCCAACAATTGCGAGGACAACACCGATAACAATAGCGAGAACAATGGTTGATAGAAGGTTTTCCATAGTGGCTTGACGGTATCCATTGGATACATTCGTCATGCTCCTTTCTTCACTTGATTCGGCTAGGTTCCACCGATCCTAGTCATCATCACTGCTGAGAAAATAGCCGGTATCACTCAATTCAAGCTCTGCCTGCAGCCGCAGCGCGACATCGCTAATCGCGGACTCGCTGAAACCACGACGGCGCAGCAGCGCGCCCAACTTCTGCCTGAATGCTTGGCGGGTGAATCCCCGGTACCGCGAAGTCCGCGCCTGAGCGGCCCGATACGCCGATTCTTCCTCATCGACCTCGGCCAGCAAGCCATCAATGATTTCGTCATCGACGCCCTTTTGACGCAATTCGTATCGCAGCGCGCGCGAACCCATGGGTTTGAAGCGTTCGCGATTGGCAACCCAATAGCGCGCAAACTCCACATCGTCCACATAACCGCGCTGCAAAAGCCGCTCAATCACGGCTGCGATGTGTGAAGCCGGTACCTCTTTCTTCACGAGGTGGCGGCGAACCTCTTCAATACTGCGGGGTCGGTAGGCTAGAAAGTGAACAGCCTGGTCAAAGGCAGCCTGCAGAGCGCCAGCGGCAGACAATTCCGCAACCTCCGTTGGCGTCAATTGCTGCCCTGGGCTGAGCCGCGCCGCCTGCATCAATGGCAGGTCAATAGCGTATTCATCATCGAGGTAGAGCTTTGCGCGCTCTTTGTCTCGCTGATGGACTTCTATAGCAGTGACGACCGGCATCACGTCCATCCAATACAAATAACCGCAGTCCTACCGAAACTGCTGCCATACCACTTACAAATTACAGAATGCGTCAAACCGCCAAGGAGATTATGACAGTATCGAGAGAATCAGCCAGCAACGCCCCGTAGTCTATTGTCCGCGTCTACGGCACAGCGCATATTCACTTTTGCTGATGAACTCACGATTCGAAAGTCCATAACAATCTGTTCCAATCCCGCAGCGAGCCGAATGATCGCTCGTAATTTGCGCGGAATGATCCGCAGCCCCGAACTCGTCCGCGTAAAGCCTGGAGCGAGTTCGCGTTGAGCCTCGCCACCACCGCGCGTCGCCGCTACTTTCACCTGAGAGCCGCGACTCTTGTCGGTGGTCTTGATTGTACTTCTTGGCAAGGCGAGTATGACCCGAATTGGTCATCCGCCTATCATCATCTATTATACAGTAAATCGGTCATTGACAAGGCTTGTGTTGGCGTTCGAGCGGATGCCTGCTCAAATTGCTTGTGGCGCGCGGCGGCAAATTTCCCAATTGATGTCAAAATTGTTTGCGGGAGATAGCCGATCCGACCGGCATATATGATGCGAGTCATAAGTAAGCCCGAAACGTGGACGCGCCCGCATGAACGCGAGTTTGACCGGTCCGGATACTGATACTTGAGAGAATGAAAGAATGACGAGGCGCTCACGGGGCATCCTGGTCACTGGCGGCGGCACCTTTCTGGGCGACAATATCGCCTCGGCGCTGTTGGCGGAAGGCGCGAGCGTTAGTCTGCTGGTGCGGCCTGGCGCGGAAGACCGGCTGGGACCGCTTGCGCAGCATACACGGTGGTCCGCGGCCGATGTCTGGAGCCCGGCCAGCCTGCGGGGCAAGGCGCGTCTGCACTCGGCGGTCATTCACACCGTTGGCAGCTTGAAAGCCGATCCGACGCGCGGACTGTCCTATCACCGCCTAAATTTTGTTTCGGCGCGCAACGTCGCCAACATGTGCGTCAGCGACGGAGTTGAGCGCATGATACTCATCAGCGGCGCCTACGCGCCATGGATCCGCCGCGGCTATATCTTGGCCAAACGCGAGGCGGAAGATTATATGCGGCGAATGGGATTGCGCGCCACGATTATTCGAGCGCCGCTATTGTATGCGCCGGGGCAGAGCCGTCCCTTCTTTTATCGAGCGATGACCTTGCTTGGCGCGCTGCCGCCGCTGTCTTGGCTCTACCTTGGCCGGATCGCTCCGATGCCGGTCGAAACGCTTGCGCGCGCTGTTGCGCGGATTGCCTTGTCCACCGACGATGATCGCGAAATCTACTATGCGCGCGACCTGCGCCGGCTAATCCGACGGAGTCACCCGCGCCCGGCGAGCGCCACGATGGAGACTTACATCCCGCGGGGAACAGAGCCTGCAAGTCCCTATGACGCCTTGGATGAAGACCTGCCCTTTGGCTGGTCGCCCGGCGATGAGCCTTCGTAAGTTGCGCTTGAAAACAGACGACGGAGAAGTATAATATGGCTCCCTTGGGGCGACGTGGCCAAGTGGTAAGGCAGAGGTTTGCAAAACCTTCATTCGTGGGTTCGAATCCCACCGTCGCCTCTTCAGTTGGATCATCCGGCGAAACTACGAAGAAAGATCTTATCCGCGGCAAAAGCTTGGAGCGCGCATTCAAGCGCAGCGCTGAAGGGGCATGTTTTGTCGATCCTCCGCCAGCGCCGCTGCCGAACTACAGCCTCAGCAGCGTCTGCCCCGCCTGCGCGAGCGAGACCTATAGATTTGCGTGCAAGGTGCGCTGCCCAAATTGTGGCTTCATGTGGGATTGCAGCGAGCTATAGGCGGGTCCGCGCTTAGGTGGCAATCTTCCAAAACCGTTCGACGAAGTTGCCCGACTTCGCGTCGGTGAAGGCGCGCCTCACATCGGCATCCATCGCCCCCAGGTCCTGCCAGAATGTGCTGATCTGCGAATCGTAGCAAGCAATCGCCTTGATTTTCGCCGCCAATTCGGCATCGCTCAAAATAACATCGGCCGGCTCAAGCGGCAGGTCAATCGCGGACAGGGCTAGCTCGGTAGACTGGTCCGCCTTGGAATAAGGGAACTCGACATAAAAGCGCAAGGCCGACTTGTCCGGCGCGTCGCGCATCTGTGTCAGCCCCCAATCGCGCGCAATCTGATGGTCGACATGATGACCCACGCCTAGCGGCAAATATACCTTGGCCGCCGTTTCCAACTCCGGAATTTGAATGCCCTTGAGCAGCCGAGGCGCGTAATCGGCCGGATGGACATCGCCGAAGAGCGACTTCTCTGACGGGTAAAGCGGCTCATCGCCGGCCAAGCGATATACGCAATCGGGCAGCGGCACATGCATAAAGTCCACGCCAAGGATCTTGGAAGCGTTCTCATCTTCAATCTGACGTTGGCGCAGCGGATCTTCGCCCGCCCCCCAGCGCTGGTGCAGGTCAGCCAAAATTGGCGTATCGGGCAGCTCACCCTGGATCAAGCCGCCCATCATGGTAATCACGAGTACAGAATGGCCAGCCGCCGTCAACTGACTAGCCGTGCCGCCGCAGCTGAAGACGCCATCATCAAAGTGTGGCGATATGATCACGTGAGGTTGACTGGAAGGTTCTGCTGACAATTTCGCCTCGCAGTTCTTCGGTTTCGCCTCAAGCGGACGCGCGCGCTGCGTCATAAAAGTCACAGTTGTCGGCGATAGGACAGCGCTCGCAGGCGGGCTTGCGCGCGTGACAGGTATCGCGCCCATGCTGAATAAGCTGAATATGAAACTGATAGTAGTCCGCTGGCGGGGCGATGGCTTCCATCACCGGGTGGGCGTCATCTGCCGAGAGCTTATCCGGAATGAAGCCGACTCGTTTGCTGACGCGATAGATGTGGGTGTCGACCGGGAACGCGGGCCGTCCATAAGCAAAGCAGAGCACAATCGCCGCCGTCTTGGGTCCGATGCCTTTCAGCGAGACGAGCCAAGCTTTCGCCTCTTTCATGGACATTTCATTTAAGAAGTCGATACTGTATGCGCCCGCCTTTTCGAAAATGACCGCAAGCGCATTTTGAATCCGAGGCGCCTTCTGATTCGCCAAGCCGGCGGGCCGAACCGCTTCAATCAGATCGTCAAGATCGGCAAAGCGCACTGCCTCCCAATCGGCGAATCTCTCCTTGAGACGTGCAAAGGCGCGGTCGCGGTTGGCGTCGTTCGTGCTTTGGCTCAGGATGCAGCTGATCAGCTCGTCCATGCCATCTTGATTGCGCGACCAATCCAGCTCGCCATAAACCGTAGTCAGCGCTTCGGCGACAGGCGCGTACTTCGCCTTGCGCGCCGAAAAATTGTCAACTTTTTCAAGTGGATCTCGTTTGCGAGCCATGCGTCAATTGTACAGCGCAGGCGTGACTCTGCAAGCGATGGATTGTCGGGTAGTGTATCGAAATCGGTGGAAATTGTTGCGGTTTGCTTCGAACCCTTGCTCTACTTCCCTCACCCAAAATAACGATGAATTGTAGGGGCGAGCCGGTGGCTCGCCC
>JAPOYT010000163.1 GCA_026706445.1 Chloroflexota bacterium | reverse complement strand
CGGCGCCAGCGCCTTCTCACGGATGCCGATCAAAGGCGGACCGTCCCAAAACATAATCGAGACCTCATTCGGGTCTTGCGCGACGACCGAGCCGACGCCCGGTATGCTGTAAACGCCCGCCGCCAGCGAACTCATGCCCGCCATGCGCAGAAATTCGCGGCGGCTCAAGTTGATTTTTCTGGACATTCTCTCTACTCCTATAGACTTGCCTGAACGAATACATTTGCTCTTGGATTATCTGAGCAGTCCGATAATCCATCTTCTGCGGCATCTTCTATACAAGATCCCCTTTCCAGATTGCATCGCATCTATATCAGTTCGATTCTTCGCGCGAAACTAAGTAACTAAAGTATCGCATCTGCGTTAGTTTTGCCAACTGATTCAGTCATGCGAATTCCTGCAATTGTAGAATCATCCCATGTCATCGTGTCAATCCAATGTGATAGAATGCGTTGCGAAAACAGCCAACACCGGCGCGCGACGGCGCCAAGCATTTTCGTACCTTGAGTCGACAAGGCAGCGAAAGAAAACGAATGTCCAAAGTCATCGTCATCGGCAGCGGCGTCATCGGCTTGAGTTCCGCCCGTTGTTTGCAGCTGGCCGGCTACGATGTCCGCATCGTCACGCGCGAGCTTCCGCTGGCCACCACATCGGTCGCCGCCGGCGCCGTCTGGTCAGGCTCGGACCTTAATGGGCGAAGTCGGGCTTGGGCGAAGGCGACACTCGAATATTTTCTCCCGCTCACCAAAAAACCGAATAGCGGTGTAACCTTACAGCGCATGCGCGAAGTTTATGCGCGGAAAGTACCCGATCCCTGGTATCGCGCGCTTCTGCCCTTTTTTCAGCGCTTGTCTAAGCACGAAATGCGCGGCCGGCTAATCGGCGGCTATTTGATGGACGTGCCAATGGTCGCGCCGCCGATCTATCTGGAGCGGCTGCATGATCAGTTCCTGGCCGCCGGCGGACGCTTGGAGCGGCGAATGGTGGATTCGCTGGAGGAACTTGCGGGCGAAGCGTCCCTGCTGGTCAATTGCACCGGCGTCGGCGCGCGAGAAGTGGCTAAGGACGATTCGGTCTATCCTATGCGCGGGCAGACCATCCTCACCGACGCAAAAGGCATCCGCGTCGGCTACATGGACAACAGCGCCGTCGATCATATTTTTCCGCGCGCCGACGGCGTACTGATCGGCGGCGTCAAAGTCAAAGGCGACTGGAACCGCCAGCTTGATCCGGCGATTTCGGCTGATATCATGCGCCGCTGCTCCCGAATAGAGAAGCGATTGGCTGACGCGAAAGTCCTGCAAGAATTCGTCGGCTTGCGCCCCGGGCGTGATGAGGCGCGCCTTGAAGTTGAACAACTCGCGAATGGCGGCAAGGTCATTCACAACTACGGCCACGCCGCCGTCGGCTATACCCTCTCCTGGGGCTGCGCGCTGGAAGTTGCCGCGCTGGCGCGACAGACAGAAGCAAAACCAGAATGGTCACAAGATTGACTGATGTAGTAAAGTAATTATCAAAATAGTTGAAACGTTGTACGGGCGAGCTGGTGGCTCGCCCACTGATAATAAAGATAAATGCTCTGTATTCTCTTGATTTACCTTGAAAACCCGAGGCGCTATGAACAGACAAAACATCTCATCGGGCGCGGATTACGAAGCGATCGCCGGCTACTCGCGCGCCGTGCGCCTGGGGAATATCGTGCATGTCTCCGGCACCACGGCAACCGATGGCGCCAGCGCTATCATCGGCATCGGCGACAGCGCCGCCCAGACGGACTTCATCATCCGCAAGATTGAGCGCGCGCTGAATGCAGCCGGCGCCCAACTCGCCGACGTCGTGCGCACCCGCATCTATCTGGCGCCCGGCGCCGACTGGGAGGCGGTTTCGCATGTGCACGGAAAATACTTCGGCGACATCCGCCCAGCAAATACTCTCCTGTACATCCACGCCTTGGTCGGCGAAGAATACCTGGTCGAGATGGAAGCTGAAGCCATCATTTCTTCATCTCAACAATGAAATTCAGCCTGCGCTTCAATAATGACCTGCCGGTTCGCGACTACATTCGTTATGTCAGAGCGGCGGAGGCGGCCGGCTTCGACCAATTCTGGGTGAGCAATGACCTCTTCCTGCGCAGCGCGCCGGTGATATTGTCCGCGCTGGCGATGTCCAGCGAGCGCATCGAAATCGGCAGTTGCATCCTCAATCCTTTTACGATCCACCCGGCTGAGATTGCTATGTTCGCCGCCACCCTGGATGAACTCTCGGGCGGGCGTTTCAATCTGGGCATTTCCAGTGGCGCAGCTGATTTCCTCCGCTGGCTTGGCATGGATTTCAGCTATCCGCGCACCCGTGTGCTGGAGGCGATCCTTGCCATCAATAAGGTCACATCAAATCAAAACGCGGTTACGGATGGCGCGACGCTGAATTGGACGGAAGAAGCTTGGCTGCGCTTCGAATCAAAGCGGCGCGTGCCAATCTATCTCGGCGCTATGAGCCCCAAAATGCTCGAGGCGATCGGCGAGCTTGCGGATGGCGGCTTGCCCCTGCTCTTCCCGCCTGAGCATTTCGCCAATGCGCTGCCACATATCCAGCGAGGCTTGGCGCGCGCGAAGCGGTCGCTTGAAGACATTGACCTGGCCGCCTGTATCTGGTGTTCGATTTCGGACGACAAACGGGCGGCGGAAGCGATGCTGGCTGACAAGATCGCCTATTATGGCCACGCGATGAGCCCGATGCTCTTGGCGCAGCTCGGTCTGAGTCGGGCGGACTTCGAGCCGATCCGAAAGCTCTATCATGTCGCGGACGACAAGCAGCGCGCGCGCGAGTCGGTGACGCCGCAGATGCTGCGCGTCGGCATCGCAGGAACAGCCGAAACCTTGATTGAACGGCTGGAAGCGCTGGCCGCCCTTGGTGTTCGTCATATCAGCTTCGGTCCGCCTTTGGGTCCGGATATTGAATCCGCCATCGACGCCATCGGACGCCGCGTCATACCGCGCTTTGCCCAAGACTGACTTGCCAGCTTTCGCCCCAACAGTAAACTACAGCATTGAAACGTTTGCTCGATAAAGCGCCTCGGCATTATCGCATGGCGCGCTTCTGCCGTATTATAAATTCGAGAAACAGCGCCGACGTGGAAAGGTCATGAGATGCGCCGCTTCGCAATAATGCTTGGCATCATTGTGCTGTGCCTTAGCCCCTCCTCACTGGCTGATGACAGCGCGCTGCCTCTTTGCGCCGATGAAGAGTTCCTCAAATTCTTTAACATGATCGTCGAGCATCAGATCGAATTTGACGCGGACATCACCAAGGCCAGTATGTTGCGCCGGGTCAGCCGCGCGCAGATGGAACGCCGTGAAGCCTACACGTCCGAACTACCCATGTGCGCGGACGCGATCGCAATCCAGCGCCTTTTGATCCAGCTCAGCGGCGACGCCCTTGGGCGCGCCGCTCTCGAATCAGCCGGCTTGCCTGCCGGAGATAATCCCTATTTCTTGCGCCTGCCCGATAGCCAAGCGCGGATTGAAGACTTGCTTTCGACGATGCTGGGTGTCGACCGGTCCGCTGCGCCGCCGCCCTTGCAACGCGAACTGCCAGCCTGCGGCATGGCCGATCTCAGCCTTCTCGTGGTCGCGGCCGCTGAATTCCTTGACCTCGATCCTTCGAGCGGTGAAGGCGCGAATCCTGCGGAATCTCTGGATTCCATTAACCGTCTGCTGCAGTGGCGCGAAGAAAATATTCCACTATTGCCGCTATGCGCCGAGTCAATTGATCTGGCGCAAGCTTTGAGCGCCGCCTCGACCGATTCCGCCGCCGCCAAGGCTTTCAACTACGCCGGTCTGTCGGCTGAGCGCAATCCCTTTCCGCCGCTTCTGAAAGCCGGCGTCGCGACCGTGACCAACTGGCTTGATCAATGGTCGGCTGCGGTTGTCTCCCAAGCCTCCGCGGCGCCTTCGTCTTCCATAGGCGGAGGGCGTCTTCCGCCTTGCGCGCCTTCGGATTTGCCCGCCGGGATAGAGGCGCTGAAATTCGAATATGCGGCTTTGCTCGAGCGCGACGCTGCCAAGGCTGATCTGGCCAATTATGGCGCAGCGCAAATCGCCTTCCGCCAAGCCCGCCTGGCGCAATTGCCAAACTGTGAAGAAACCTTTGCTTTGCGTTGGTTTAGCATGGAAGCGCTTGCCGATGTCTCCCTGCGTCTTGCCGTCGATGCTGGCAGTTCCGCTTCGCCAATCGAAAACCTGCCCGACGCCGCGGGCGACAGCGAAGTACGCGTGGCCAACCTCTGGACGAATCTGGAAGACTTGCTCGCGCATGGGCAGCGCAAGCTGCGCCAAGGGCAAACCGCCGCGTCAACATGCAGCGACGCCGACGAACTCTTCCTCTTATCTTATTTGCTGCCAGTGTTCTGGGAATTCACCGATGCCGCTCTGACGATTTCCCAGCCGGAAGAAGTCGCCGCCCTCGTCAATCAATCGTACGCGTTTCGTCAGTTGCTTTGGAAGCACCTGCCCCGCTGCGACGACGCGCTGGCGATGGGCTTGCTGATGCGAGCGATTGCCGCTGATACTGTCGCCATGCTCGCGTTGGAGCTTGCGGGCTTGCCAGCCGCCGAGATTCCATACTTGCCGAAGATTAGCCGCGACATGGAACGCTTATTCGATCGGATAGGCGAATTCTACTCAGCTTGCGGCACTGTGCATGGCGCGACCATGACCTACTATGTAACAGCGGCGAATATCGCCAACGTCCGCGCCTGCGCTTCCACGATTTGCAACATCGTGACGACCGCCAGCCGCGGGCAGCGAATCGATGTCGTGGATGACTTGAGCAACTGGTACGAAATCGTGCTTCCCAACTGCGAGACCGCCTTCATCGCCGGCTTCCTCGCCAGCCAGACGCCGCCAGATCGTTAATCAGCCAGCAGCCGGCTTGCCGCCGCCAGCGCCGCGCCCAACTCGATATTGCGATTGGTGCCGCTGCCGCCGCCGATATGCGGGCACAAGATCACATTATCCAGCGCGCAAAGCGGGCTTTCCGCCGGCAAGGGCTCATAGGTGAAGACATCCAGCCCGGCGCCGGCGATGCGGTTCTCGCTCAGCGCTTCGATCATCGCTTCTTCATCGATGATGCCGCCGCGGGCGATATTGACGATATAGGCGCTCTCTTGCATCAGCGCAATCTGCTCCGCGCCAATCATGCCTTCCGTGGCCGGCGTATGCGGCGTCGCCACACAGACGTAGTCGCTTTCCGCCAGCAACTGATCCAAGTCGGCGTAGGTCGCGTCGAATGCGGACTCGAGCTCCGCCGAGAGCGGACTCCGCTTGTAATACAGGTTGCGCATGCCCATGACGCTCGCGCGCCGCGCCAGCTCACAGCCGATCTCGCCCATGCCGATAATGCCCAGCGTTTTGCCGACCACCTCGTGCACGCGCATATTGTGCATCCAGTGGAAGGCGATCTTGCGCTCGGCAGTGATCTCGGGCTTGAGCCCGCGATAACGATAGGCGCCCAGGGTCACCGATTCGTTGGAGATGACCAGGTCTTTGCTCAGCGCCAGAATCAGCGTCATCGCCAATTCCGCCACGCAGTTGGGTCCCTTGCGCGGCACGCACTCAAAAGTCAGCCCCCGCGCGCGGACAGCGTCCACGTCAATGTTGAAGTAGCTGCGTCCCAGCTTCAGCACGGCTTGCAGCTTCGGCATGGCCGCCAGGAGATCGCCGTCCACAGACGCCGTCCCGGCGATCAAGCCCGCGACGTCATCACTGGCAAGCGCCGCCAAGTCAGCGGAATCGCCGGCGCATACGATACGCAAATCCGGATACTCCGCCGCTAAATCGGCCGCCGCCGATTCGTAGCCGTCATCCGCAACCAGCACTGTCTTTTTTGACCCACTTGAGTCCGCCATCTTCTCCCATCCTTTATGAATTGCGATTTTCATCGATAGTTCGGTTTGTCTTGGCCGCTACTATATGCAAATGACTAGCAACATGGGCAAAAGCAGCAGAGATTATAGGTTTGCGCCCTACGCCTGTCAAGCAAAGCGGACGCGCGCCCTTGGTCGAACGGCGCCGCCTCGCCTTGGCGAATCCCACCGTACTCCAATTTGTTATTCCACAGGCGATATGGTACATTCTCACTTTCACAATTGATCACAATGTCATAGTCAAGACAAACTTAGCTTGCAAAAGGATGTACAAGGGCGTCCGCCCTGACCTAATGCTATGAGGAGAAATCTATGGGATTAGCAACCAATGTTGACCAACTGGTGGAGATGGCGGTTGTCGGCTACGTCAGCCAACCGACCGTGCGCGGGTATATCCCGCACGCCTCGGGCGAAGCGATGATCTTGCCCGGCATGTCCGGCTTCATCTATGGCGTCCGCGTCGGCGACAGCGCCTTTGATTACGCCGCCGACCACCTGGAACCGGGCGCCTCCATCGCCCACCCCGATCTCGATGCCGATTACGCGATGCATTACCTGACCTGCATGGGCAATCAGGCCTTCTTGATGAGCGGACTGGCGAAAGGGACGGAAGGCATCGTCACCGGCGAGCACGCCCGCCTGCTCGTCGACTTCCCGCCGGAAGCGGCTGACCTGATCAATGTGGGAGACGCCGTGCAAATCCGCACAGTTGGGCAAGGCTTGCAACTCTGCGATTATCCGCATATCACGCTGAAAAAGTGCAGTCCGCGGCTGATCGAAAGCCTGCCCATCGAAGCGCTAGACGAGCGCAGGATTCGCGTGCCGGTGACCATGGAATTGCCAGTGCGCATCATGGGCTCGGGCGCCGAGCTCAATCCCGATTTCGTCGATCAGGACCTGATGTCCGGCGACCGCGCCTTGATGGCCGAGCTCGGCATCGACCAAATGCGCCTCGGCGACCTGGTCGTGGTCAATCACGCCGACCACCGTTACGGACGCGGCTACAAACCGGGCGCCGTCACCATTGGGCTTTGCATCCATGGCGACTCGGTCATGACCGGGCACGGACCCGGCATCCTCACCCTGATGACCTGCGACGAACCCTGCATCGAATGGGTGATCGACCCACAAGCCAATATCGCCAATTACCTGAATATACGAGAGGCATCATGAGCGCAAAAAACAACGCCGAGCAAGTCGTCAGCGTATCCGTCCAAGGTGTGATCACGCCGCCGCGCATGCCGCCGCTGCCAGCCATGCCCTACTCGCTCGCGGCCGATGGCACACCCTTTTTGCTGCCCGCCTATGGCAGCATCGTCTATAACGTCTCCGTCGGCGATTCGGCTTACGGCTGGCTGGCTGATTGCGTGCATCCGGGCGTCAGCGTCATGATGGGCGACGCCACCGGCAACCGCGGGCTTAACGTCTTGTCTTGCGTCGGCAACACCGCCATCGTCATGACCGGCAACGCTCAGCGCGCCCGCGGCGTCGTCACCGGCAAAACGGGCCGCTTTTCCGAGCATGTCATCATTCACTTTGAGCAGGATGTGCTGGAGCAGCTCGCCATCGGCGATAAGATCGTCGTCAAAGCCAAGGGCGTCGGCATGAAATTCGACGACCACCCGGACGTCATGCTCAAAGGCTGCTCGCCCGAGCTGGTTGACGCGCTGGAAGCGACGACCAACAGCGAGGGCAAGCTCTCGGTACCGGTCGTCGCCGCCGTGCCACCGCATCTGCTGGGCGCCGGCGCGGGCTTGGTCAGCGATGGCGGCTCGATCCACATTCAGACGGCTGACAGCGCCGCGGTCAAAGAAGCGGGGCTGGATAAGCTGCGGCTGGGCGATGTCGTGGCGCTGACTGATTACGACAGCAGCTGGAATCACGGCTACTTGCGCAATGCGGTTGGCATCGGCGTGGTGGCGCAAGGCGACAGCCCGCGCGCCGGTTATGGTCCCGGCCTCACGCTGATCATGACCTCAGCCAGCGGCGACATTGCGCCCATGGTCACGCCCGGCGTGAATTTGAAGGACTTGCTGCTTTAGTTCCACCCCCATCAAGAGGGAAGGGGAGCAAGGACGGAAGTACTGTGAGACGAAAGTGAATTAGGCCGATGTAAGAGTTTACGGTAATGACGAGTCTGTCTACTCGCGGAGAAAGTCCCTCCCTCCTTGTGGGGGAGGGATTTAGAGTGGGGGAATAAGATGTCCTACATCAAACACATGGCATTTGCCGTCAAGAGCGTCGACGACACGCTAAAACGCTATCAAACGCTGCTGGGCGTCGGCTTGGACGCGCGCGTCGTCACCGCCGAAGTAGCGCGGATCAAAGTCGCCATTTTCAACGTCGGCGATGTCGAATACCAGTTGAACGAGTCGCTGGACGCCGCTGGACGCTTCAGTCAGTGGATCGACCAACGCGGTACCGAAGGACTGCACCACATCTGCTACGCCGTGCCCGATATCGACGCCGCGCTGGAATCGGCGCAAGCGGAAGGCGGCACGCTGAAAGAATGCAGCTCCTGCAAAGTGTCCGGCTCGCATCCGCATCCCGAGGGTTATGTCGCCTTCCTTGAGCAGGAAACCGGCGGCATCGAACTCGAACTGATGCAGGTCTACACGGCGGAAGAGCTGGAACAGTACAAGTCCATCCGCGGCATTTGACCGATTTCACAAGTCGCTCACCCAAACGCGGTCTGTAGGGGCGACTCGGTGAGTCGCCCGCATGCATATAGCGTATTGTTGGGGCGACACTTGTGTCGCCCGCAAACCCGGCCGGAAACTTAGTTTGTAGGACCTACAAATTGCCCATTTCAATGATCCGCGTCGACGTCGACGCGCTTGACGCCTTCGTCTGCCGCGCCTTCCTCGCTATGGGGCTTTCCCAACGCGAGGCTCGCATCTGCGCTGACGGTCTCATGACCAGCGAGCTGCGCTGCCTGCCCGGCCAGGGGCAAGGCGTCGCCCGCCTCACCGGCTATTACGACCGTATTTCCAAAGGTTTGTACCAGCCGGGTGCGAACATCAACGTAATCAAGGAGACGCCCGCGCTGGCGCTGATTGACGCGGACATGGTGATGGGCTCGGTCGTCGGGCAAGACGCGATGGACATCGCCGTCGCCAAGGCGAAAGTCTGTGGCATTGGCGCCGCCTTCGTCTATAACAGCACGCATTTCGGCTCCTCCGGCTTTCACGCGCGGCGGGCGCTTGATGCGGATTGCCTGGGCATCGCCATCACCAATGCCGGCGCGGAGATGGCGCCTTGGGGCGGGCGCGAAGCTCGCGTCGGCACCAACCCCTGGGGGCTGGCGGCGCCAACCGGCGGCGACTTCCCCGTCCTGCTCGATATTGCCTTGACCACCGCTGGCAAGGGCATGATGCGCTGGCATGAGCGCGAAGGCCAGAAGATGCCGCGTGACTGGGCGCTGACGCCAGCCGGCGACGAAACCGACGAGCCGACAGCGGCGATGGCGGGCGCGCTCTTGGGCATCGGCGAATACAAGGGCTACGGCTTGTCGCTTTTCACCGATGTGCTGACGGGCGTCATCACTGGCGGCGGCTTCGGCTTGGCGCCCTACCAGGATCGCTCGATCGCCAAGCTGGATGTCGCCCATGCCTTCATCGCCATCGACATCTCTTTTTTCATGCCTGTTGCAGTATTCAAAGCGCGCATGGATGCCTTCATCGCCGAGATCAAAAGCAGCGCCCTCCGCCCTGGCTTTCATGAGATACTCGTGCCCGGCGAAATTGACCACCGGCGCGAAACAGCATACCGCCGTGACGGCGCCCAGCTCGATGCTGTCGTATACGAAAGCCTGCGCCAACTAGCGAATACATTAGGAATCGCCTTTGACATCTAACACTCGCCCTCTCGAATTCTGTAGGGGCGAGGCGGTGACTCGCCCGCGCCAAAGGAAGCGTACCGAATGCAAACACCAACGACACTCAGCAGACCACTGGCGCAGCGCGTCGCCGGGCTCCATGATCCCCGTGCGCCCGCCGCCACAGCGCCCGCCTTGCCCGCTTCCGTAATCGAAGCGGCCGCATCCGCCCTCGACCGCGGCGAAACCCATTACACCGACCGACCAGGCATCCCTGAGTTTCGCGCCTGGGTCGCCGATCATCTGCGCGAGCGCTACAATGTCATGGTCGATCCGGCGGAGGTTACCATCACCTGCGGCTCGACTGAAGCGCGTTTCGTTTGCATGACCTTGCTGGCGGCGCCCGGCGGCAGCGTACTCTGCCCCGGAGACCGCTCGCCGATTCGCGGCGCCGCGCATCTGGTTGGCGCCAGCATTGTAGATTCGGTCCAGGATGACATCAGCCTGCTCTACATAACCCCGGATGACTATCGCGAAACCAGCATCGAGCTTCTGCGGCGCGCCGAAGAAACGGACTGGTGGATCGTCTACGATCTCAGCTTCGCCAAGACCAATCCGCCATTTCACCCGGCGCAGAATCCGAAGCTCGCTTCCCGCGTGGTCACCATCAACTCCTTGTCCGTTTCCCTGGCCGGCTGGCGGCTGGGCTGGATGGCCGGCTCGGAAATGGCGCTGCGCCTGCGCGCCGGCAAGCAAGCGATTACCATCTGCACCACCGCCGTTTCTCAGTGGGCGGGTCTGGAATGGGCAAGGACGCAATTATGACGATGAATGCCAACCCCAATATCCCGGAAGAAGTCCGCGCAGTCGCTGCTGACGGGACCCAACTCCGCTACGCCCTGATGGAGATGGCGCGTGAGATGGACGATGTCATCGCCTTGGGGCGCGGCGACCCCGATCTGGATACGCCGCCCCACATCGTCGAAGCGGCAAAAGCCGCCATCCGCGACGGGCGCGCGAACCTCACGCCGGTCAAGGGCATGGACGACTTGCGCGCCGCCATTGCTGCGCATTTGCGCGAAGTCAATGGATTGCCCGTCGCCGCCGAAAATGTGATGGTCACCACCGGCGGGCAAGAAGGCCTCTTCCTGGCGATTCAAGCGCTGATTGACCCCGGCGATGAAATCCTGGTGCCCGACCCTCGATATTCCTCTTACGACGATGCCATTCACCGCGCTGGCGGCATTATGGTTGCCGTACCTACCAACCGCGAAGACGCCTTCAACTTGGAGGCGGAAGCGGTCGAAGCCGCGATCACGCCAGCCACAAAAGCCTTGCTCATCGTCACCCCCAGCAACCCAACCGCCGGCATCGTCACCGAAGACCGCGCCCGCGCCATCGCCGACGTCGCCATCCGCCACAACTTGATCGTCATCGTCGACGAAATCTACGGCAAGATCGTCTACGAGCCCTGGCGGCATTTCAGCATCGGCTCGCTGCCGGGCATGGCGGAACGCACGATCACGCTGGACGCCTTCTCCAAAGCCTACGCCATGACCGGCTGGCGCTGCGGTTATGTGGCGGCGCCGAAGAATGTCATCGACGCCATGGCGCGCGTCAAGCAGGTCACCACCGGTCCCGTCGCGGCAGTGTCGCAATGGGCGGGCTTGGCCGCGATTACCGGACCGCAAGATTGCGTAAGCGAATACCTGAAAATCTATACCGAGCGCCGCGCCGTTTTGCTCGATGGCTTGGATCGCATGGGCTTCGCTTATGGCGAGCCGCGCGGTGGATTGTTTGTCTGGGCTGATAGCTCATCCACCGGCATCCACGCCGCCGAGCTCTCTTATTTGCTGCTGAAGGAGGGGCGCGTCTTGATCTTCCCGGGCACGGCTTTCGGCGACAAGTGGCGCGAATATGTGCGCATAACCATGCTGGAGCCTATCGACACGCTGAAAGCAGCGGTGGAACGCATGCTGCCCGTGCTCGAGAGATATCAACTGTGAAACCGGGCGGCGCATGGCATTCCCGAACCCGCTGCAACGACTGTGTAGGGGCGTTTCGCCGAAACGCCCGCCGGTTTAGGGTGTGGATGGAGGGCGAGATTTATCTCGCCCCTACACTTTTCGACAACGACGGTTGAATGCGGTATATTTGTGGCAATCGCCGGATATGCCAGAAAGGAGCAAAATCAAAATCTTGGCAAGTTTCGTCAATTTCTAGTTGTACCGACAGGAGTAGAAGATGAATAAGAAAGTCCCAATGCTGCTTTCATTGCTGCTAATCATCGTGCTCGGGCTTGTGCCCTTAATGAGCAGCGCTCAAACCGTACCAACGCCGGACGACGATACCCTCGTCATCGCGATCAACGGCGAGCCCGGTTCGATGGATCCGGCGCAAGTTGGCGGCTCGACCGGCGGCAGCAATTTCCGCATCATGATGCACACTTTCGCCACGCTCTACGAGTTGGGTCAGGCGAGCGGCGCGATTGATCCCTACCTC
>JAPOYT010000251.1:7189-12282 GCA_026706445.1 Chloroflexota bacterium | reverse complement strand
GCGCGGTCAAGTCATTCTCGACCAGTAGCTCAAGCTCGCGCGCCATGGCGAATTGATGCGGCGCCAGCGGATTGCCGCCGGCGTCGGTGCCGATACCCAGGAAGATGCCTTTGGCGCGCGCCAGGGCGATGGTCTTGCCAATCTGCTTTACGCCCTGCTCGATCATCGGTTTGCGCCGTTCGGCATCCGCCTGCTGCACTGGCGACAGCGGATAGCTCTCCAAATCGGGATTACCGGCGCCAAGCGTCAACACCAACTGCGCGCCATTTTCCACCATCATGTCAGCCGTTTCTTCATCGAGATAAGTCCCGTGCTCAATTGTGTCGACGCCGCCCAGCATGCAGTTGCGGATGCCGCCGGTACCGTGACAGTGCGCCGCCACATGCCGCCCCATCATGTGCGCTACTTCGGTGACGGCCGCGATCTCTTCCACCGTGAGCTGACTGGCGTGGATATCCTGGCCCGGCGTGGCGCTGCCGCCGGTCGCCATCAGCTTGACTAGGTCGGCGCCGGCTTTGATCTGCTCGCGCGCCGCCTTGCGCATTTCGTCTGGTCCGTCGGCTTCGCGGGCGATGAAATGCGCGTGGCCGCCGGTCATCGAGATAACGCGACCGGAAAGTTTCATGCGCGGTCCGCGGATGAAGCCGCGGTTGATGGCGCTGCGCAGCGACATCTCGATGTACTGCTCGCCACCGACATCGCGTATCGCAGTCACGCCCTGCGCCAGCGTTCGCTCGCAAATATCGACCGCTTCCAGCACCAGATCATCGCGATGCTTTTCCAGCAGGGTGAAGACGCTGTCGCTGCCGTTATAGCAGATGTGAATATGGGCGTCGATCAGCCCCGGCATCAGCCACTTGCCGGATACATCGTATTCCTCGGCGCCCTGCGCTTCTGTTGGCAAGTCGGCGGCGGCGCCGACCCAGGCGATCCGCTCGCCCTCGACATAAACGGCCGCGTCGCTTAGCGGGGCGCCGCCATTGCCGTCAATCAGGGTCGCGCCTGTCAGTACATACTGCATGAGATTCTCCTGTTCGATAAAGCTCAGTCTCGAGTATATCAACTTGAACTTGCAATCGGGCACAAGAAGCGAGCAATCAGTCAACTCAAATGAAACTCAACTCACGCTCTCGACCACGATATTGCCTAGCGGAATGCGCGCGTCCGGATATGGCTTTTTGTCCGCGCCCCAGGCAATCACGCGCTCCTTGTCTCGCATGCGATATAAACCGGTGAATACCGCATACCTTCCGGCTGCCAAATCGGCTGGCAGCGGCGCCTGCCATATCTCACTGTCGGCAAGCCCACTGTACCAGAGACGAGTTGGCAGTCGATCGCCCAGCGGCGCCTGATCAAATATCCACCACTCTCCGCTTTCCTCGTGTCCAAAGTGCAGAAACTGCGCGTGATCCTCCAGACCCCGTTCACTCGCGCGCCAGCTTATCGGAATGCTCAAGGATTCACCCGCCTGCGCTCGCTCGAGAAGCTGGACCGCTTCCAAGGCGAAGCCATTTTGAAACTCGGCTAATGTTGGCGCCGGCGCTATCGACGCCGCTCTTTTTCGCGGCAGGACAAACTCGCCCAAAATGACTTGCCTATCGCCAAGCAGGGGCAGGTCGCTGGCAAGGACTGCCTGGCGTACAAAGGCGCCTGCTTTTTTGCGCCAAATCGTCAGCACAATCCAGAAGGCGCGGTTAGTCGGGCTGTTCTCATCAAGCTCAAGGTCCATTCGCTGTCGGAATAGTGGCGCGTATTCTGGACCAAAAAGCCAAACCCCGTGTTGACGATCCGCCCATTCGTCACGGCGCGCGATGCTCCGCTCGCTGTCCTGATCAACAAGGTGAACAGAAAAGCCCAGATTCATGTATTCCGCTTGACTGGCGGAAGCGTATACGCGCGCAATTATCCCCCCCCCCCGCGCTGATCAACGCGGTAGCCATGAATATGCAAACCCGACTCGAAGCGCACAGCAGCAGGGCGCGCCAAAAGCGGCAATTCAAGGCGAGGCGCAAAGGCGTTCATCAGTAGCGCCAGCAGCGCAAATGCGGGCAGCCCGTACAAGAGACGGCTGACGCCGCGCGATGAGCTAGGCGCGACCGTTGAAATAAAGCCCAGCATCGCAAGCAGCGCCAGCCAGATGCCGAGGAATTCCATTGCCTCTTCCAAAATGTACAGCTTCAGACAGCCGTCCAGGCGAACCATGCCGATGACGATGTCACAAGGTATCGGAATCGCATTGACCAGCAAGGCGCCGGCCGCGCTCAAGGACAGACCGGCCAGCAGGAGAATATGCCATTTCACGAGGACGCGCGGCGATCGCAGGGCGAGCAGCAATGTCGCGGAGCTTATGACAGCGCCAAGCAACAGGTAACGTTCCTCCCAATCGCGAATGAATTCATGAATAGCGAGGAATTCGTCCATTGCCAGAAAGAAAAAAATGAGACCCATCGCGGCCAGGTAGAGTTGGCGCGGCAGCGCTCGAGGCTTGGCAACGCAGCTTGTCAAAAGCGCCACGCCGCCTACGACCGCCAGCTGAACCGCCGCCAGCGTCGCCGGAATGTTCCATTCTTCATGGAGATGCCACAGCCATCGTTCATAGGGTGAAGATGTCTGAAGGCCAAGCGATAGCCCGATGACCAATACCTGCGCTGCCAGCAACAGCGTCGCCAAGCGCCAGGCGGCCCGCGAAAAACACGGCATTAATCTGCGGTAACAGAGCCATAAAACCGGGGAGTAAAGCAAGGCAAGAACGATGATGTAGACGATATCAGTCGATACATGTATATCGCCGATTTCCATACGAGAAGCTGCCTAATTCTTGCTGTAATACAGCTCTGCGGGCCCCGTTGCCTGCCCCGAAGCGATTTTGGGCGGCGTCATGTAGGCTTGCTTCGAATGGCTAAGCCCCGAGCCGAGCATCGCTTCCAGGAACTTCAGCTGTACGCGCGCCGGGTTCAAGAAAGGCACGCCGAGCTCCGCCTGGCAGGCTTCGGGAATCTCGAGAAAGCCCATGCTCATGCAGCCGACGATCAGGGTATCGGCGCGGTCTTCTTCAATCGCTTTCACCCCTTCTTCCAGCGTCGCCTCAATCGCCAACTCGCGGTCCTTATGCAATTCGAGCACGGGGATATTGACCGCGCGCACGCTCGCCAGCTTGTCGCCGCCACCGCTATTGCGCATGGTTTCTTCCAGCGGGCCGGTAACGCTGTCGGTGACGGTGATGACCGAGTAACGGCGTCCGACGGCCGACGCCATCAGCGCCGTCGCTTGCCCCGCGCCCACCACCGGAATATCGACAATCTCGCGCAAGGCGCCTAAACCGGGATCGCCGTAACAGCCGAGCAGGATGCCATCCCAACCTTCGGCTTGCAGCTCATGCGCCCGCTTCACCGTCTCGGGGATCGAGAGGTATTCTTCGTACATGCTCTCTATCGAGCCGGGTCCAGCGGGGATGTCGGTGATGTCAACTTCGGTGCCGGCGGCCGCGTGTCGCTGCAAATACTCGCGGCGCCGGCCGAGTTCGGCTTGGCCCTCGGGACTGCGTCCCATTGGTCCGGATACGAGGTAGATGAGTTTCATGTGTTGTTCTCCATTTCATGGGCCAGCCACCCATATAGGCCGCGTACCCTCATAAGATTGCGTGTACGGGCGAGCGGCGGTCAGTATCTACGCGACCCGGCGGCTCGCCCCTACGCAAATTCTTCTTAATGGCGGGCGACACAAGTGTCGCCCCTACAAATCGCTAGCAGTCGATTATCTTCTCCAGCGCGGCGCGGACGATATTCGCCGAACTCTCGAAAGCCCAAGCCACGCGATTGACGCCGCGCAGTAGATGCGTCCGCGTCACCCGCCGCATGTGATGGTCGGCATCGGCGATTTCCAGCGCCGGCGCCAGGTCGGGCAATTCGGGCACGCGCACGGCTGGCTCGGTACGGAAACGTCCCTTGCGCGTGTAATTGATCGTCACGAGCTCGCGCGCCAAAGCGAGCAAGGCATCGTTATACGCTCGCGCGGCCGGGTCATCAACCGCGCGGTTCGCCAAGCTTGCCGTCTGCGCATATAGCTCGTCCAGGGCGCTGTCTAAATCAGCCAGCGCGTCATAGCAGGGAGCGAAGTTGGCATCTTCTCCCGCCGCCGCCGAATACGTATCCAGCGTACTTTTGAACTCCGCGGTCAGACGGCGGAAGTCGTAGGGATGCAGCGGGTTGTTCAGCAGGCGCTGCAGCGATGTGGCATAGACGCGCAGATCGCGCATCAGATTGTCTTTGTCGGCGATCTCCAATTGGTCGTTTTCCGTGTGCCAGGCGATGTTGCGTCCGCAGCCGCCAACGCCGTAATAACCCAGTTCGTCGATCTTCGACTGCGGCATGGACGACAGCAGCATGAACAAGCTGGAGATGCCGATATTGTTGAAGGAGTAGTCGCCGGCTTGATGCGGGCGCGCGCCGCTGAAACCCTTGCCCGTCGAATCCAGCACCGATTGCGCGGCGAACTCTTCCACTTCGGTCATCACCGTCACATCGTAATACTCGGTCGCCCAGCGGCAGCCGGGCGAATCAATGTTCATCTGCGCCACGCAATTCCGCGCGAGGTCAAGCCCAAAGGCATCGGCGTACCAGGTCGACGCGCCATAACGCCCGGTGGAATGGCCCGACCACCAAGCCACGCGCAGGCTGCGCGCCATGCCAGCGCGATTGTCCTGGAAGATGCGCGCCAGTTCCAGCAAGGTGGCGTCGCCGACGGCGTTGTCACCGATGCCGACATCCCAGGAATCCATGTGCCCGTGCGCCAGCACGAAGCGCTCCGGCTCCACGTTGCCTTTGATCTCCGCCACCAAACAGGGGCATTTGAACCAGCCCTCTTTGAGCTCGGCGTGCAAAGTAACGTCGCGCAAGCCCCCCTCCAACTGCGCCAGCAAAGCCTCGCCATCAGGCCGATTGATGGACACCACCGGGATCGTTGGCTGACGATGGTAATTATCGAGGTCGGGCGCGCCCCAGATAGTCGTGCAGATGCCCCAATGGATATCGACGCCGGGGTTGATGAAGATCGCGCCTTTCGCGCCTTTGTTCTGGAAATACCACACCGGCGGC
>JAPOYT010000251.1:0-7168 GCA_026706445.1 Chloroflexota bacterium | reverse complement strand
GAAGAAATCGACGCTGCGCCCGGCGGCGAAACCCTCAATGACGATCGCCTCGCCACTGACGCCGCCGGCGGGCGTACTGGTCGAGAAACCCGGCGTCTTGGCGCGATAGGTCGCCCCGCCCGCCTCCAGCGACGCCGAAATCGGCACGCTCAGAAATTGTTCTGGCATGTGCATGGTATGCGGGACGCCCAGCGCGCTTAAGCGGTCGGCTACGTAATTGAAGGCCGCGCGCTCGTCTTCTGATGAGGATTCGCGCACCAAGGTGGTGAAACGCTCGATCATCGACCAGGGTTCGTCCGGCGCCAGCGCCTCCAGCAGGGTAGCTTCCAGGTTTGCGTTTTTGCTTTCGTACAATGCTTGCATATTTTCTGTTTCTCCAATTAGCCATTTCCAAGATCAGTAGTGAAAGTCTATCAACTGAAGTCAGAATGTCAACGATTCCGCTTGCGCGCGGTCTACCCCCCTCAATCCCCCCATAGCAATGGGGGGAAGCCAATCTATTCCGCGCCCCAGCAGCGAAATGTAGCGGCTGCGTGACGGTCTGGTTACAATCCGCGCGTCGGCATCAATGATAAGGAAGTCGAAGTGTTTCGCAGGCTCGGGTTGTTCTCGCTCTTGGCATTGACGCTCACTTCGCCATTTTGGGCGCAAAACGAAGCGGACATATATCGCGAGGTCAGCCCGTCAGTTGTGACGATTGAGGTCGATCTCAGCGGGTTTGACACGGCCGGCGGCGCCGGTTTTGTTATCGACGATGATGGGCATATCGTCACCAACGCCCATGTCGTTGAAGACGCCCGAGCGTTGACCGTTGTATTCCACGACGGATATGAAGCGCCAGCCAAGCTGATCGGCATGGACACCCGCATCGACCTCGCTGTCATTAGAGTTGATGTGGCGCGTCATCGCCTCAAGCCGGTGAGTTTTGGCGACTCGGAGGCGCTGGTCGTGGGCGAGGCGGTAATGGCAATAGGCAGTCCCCTAGGCTTTGACGCGTCCTTGACCAGCGGTGTCATCAGCGGGCTGAATCGCACCCTTGAACTGGACGACGGCACGATTTTGCAAGGCGTGATACAGACAGATGCCGCGCTTGCCCCCGGGAATAGTGGCGGACCGCTGCTCAATCAAGCCGGCGACGTCATAGGAGTCAACTCGGCTGGTTATCGCGGGACTGCGCTTGGTTTCGCGATTCCCTCGAATCTGGCTCGGAGGGTTGCAGAGCGTATGATTGTTGCCGCGGAAGCATCAGCGACGCGAGAAGCTTTGACCACAACCGACGCGCACAGCACCGCTAACGCTATGATTGCGACCGCCAACGCTATGATTGCTGACGCCGACGAAAGGGCTACCGAACCAGCCATGGATGATACCGCCAGCGTTAAGACAGCGACGCCCACTGAAACCATAGAAGCGGGCGAGGGTACATTTTCTGACCCAACGAAGCAGGGATGGCAAAGGGGTGATGGCGACGGGCGCTGGATTGGTGTGGACTACTTTACCAATGAAATAAATGAGAAGTGTAGGAGACCCCGTGCCCGGTGCAAGGAACTAACCCCAGGCAACGAGTTCATCGGCGTCATGGTATATGCAAAATGTGACGAGTCGCGCAGAACCCGTTGTGAGTTCAACCTGCGGGAATTTGAAGTCGCGGGGACACGCGGCATCCCCTACAGTGCCGAATACCATTTTTATTTCGACACGCTGGGAGAACGCTTGCTCCCGGACGCAATAATGCCTGGAAGCTCCTTTGAAGGCTTGGTCGTGTTTGAAGTGCCGCGGACGGATGACGATTTCCGATTTGGCTGGACTCCCTCCTATGGTTGGGACACCGTCTGGTTTGCCATGTCAGACCTTGCGGCGCTGGCTGCGACCCAAGCTGCCGAGCGGCGCGCCACTGACAACGCAAGAGAGACCGCGAGGGCGACTGAAGTTGCCGCATGGCGCGCCACTCACTTTGCTGGAGCGACCGCGCGGGCGGCTACCGCCAACGCTCGGAAAACTGCTGCAGCGCAATTTGCTGCTAGTCCTACCAATCAAACGGGAATTGTTGTGTTTGGGCCAAGTGCCACTGATACGCTTGTGCCAACTGCCAGTGATACGCCTGTGCCAACTAATACCAATACACCTGCGCCGACTGTCACGCGCGTGTTTTACTACGTCTATGTCGATGACGTTGTCAACCTGCGCTCGGGACCGGGGACAAATTATTCTAGAGTCGGCGTCGCGCGTCCGGGCGATACCTTCGCGGTTATTGGCTATAAGCCAGGCATTCCGTATCACTGGCTGGAGATTCGTTATTCTGGCGGGACAGCCTGGATAGCTGAGTCATTCACACGATTGTCTAGGTGAAATTGTGAATAGCCCCAATCCAAACTCCCGCGAGGCTCATAGATGAAAACGATGTCCTTCGATTTCAAATCGCGCCGCTCGATGGTCAGCGCCCGGCGCGGCATGGTCGGTGCTAGCAACCCGCTCGCCGCGCAAGCGGGTCTCAACATCCTGCGGCAGGGCGGCAACGCAGCAGATGCCGCCGTCGCCACATCAGCCATGATGAATGTGATGGATCCCGCTTCCTGCGGCGTGGGCGGGGATTGCTTCGCGCTCTACTTTGACGCGAAGACCAAGCAGGTCACCGCGCTAAACGGCAGTGGACGCGCGCCAAAAGCCTTGACGCTCGAAACGGTCAAGAAATTGGGCTGGGCGACGATGCGGCGGAATCACGCTCATTCCGTTACCGTCCCGGGCGCCGTGCGCGGCTGGCATGATTTGCTGCAGCGACAGGGCACGATGACGCTGGCTGATGTGCTGAAAGACGCCATTTACTACGCCGAGGAAGGCTATCCCACAGCGCCGGTCGTTGGGCATCGTTGGGCGCTCTCCGGCGGCTTTCTGCGGGAGGCCGCCAACGCTGAAGAGTATCTGCCCAATGGCGCGCCGCCAACAGCGGGGCAGGTCATGCGCTTGCCCGGGCTGGCGAACACGCTGCGAGCTATCGCCGAGGGCGGACCCGATGCCTTCTACACCGGTCCAATCGCCGAGGCGATCGTATCGTCTTTGCAAGAGCAGGGCGGCGTCATGACGCTCGCTGATCTCGAGAGCCATCATTCCACTTGGGACGAGCCGATCCACACTGATTATCACGACATCACCGTTTACGAATGCCCGCCAAACGGCCAGGGCTTGACCGCCTTGATCGCGCTCAATATCGCCGAGAACTTTGATCTCAGTTCGCTCGCCTGGGATTCGCCGGAGCGCATCCACCTAATGGTCGAAGCCATGCGCCTCGCCTGGGCTGACGCGCATGAGTATATCGCCGATATGAGCCGAGCTGATGTGCCGGTTGATGAGCTTCTAAGCAAAGAATATGCGGAAAGACGCGCGGCGCTGATTCACCCCTACTACGCCGCCGTCCCGCCGCCGTCAGCGGGCGACCTGCCCGGTGGCGCCGATACGATTTACCTGAGCGTTGTCGATGGCGCCGGCAACGCTTGCAGCTTTATCAAGAGCCTTTACATGGGCTACGGCGTCGGCATCGTCGCCAGGGGAACGGGTGTTTGGCTGCAAAATCGCGGATCGGGCTTCTCGCTGCTTCCGGGGCATCGCAATGCGCTGGCGTCGGGCAAGCGTCCCTACCACACGATCATCCCTGGTTTGGCGCTGAAGCAGGGCGCGCTCTGGGCGAGCTTCGGCGTCATGGGCGGCTTCATGCAGCCGCAGGGCCACTTCCAGGTCATCAGCGCCATGGTCGACGGTGATCTAAATCCGCAAGAAGCGCTCAATCGTCCCCGTTGGCAGGTTAGCGGCGGCGATCCTGGCGGCGCGCTGCTCATCGAAGATGGCACGCCCTTCAAGACAATGGCGGATCTGGCCGAGCGCGGTCATCGCATCCAGCCGGAAGCGGGGCTGGGTCGCGGCAACTTCGGGCGCGGGCAGATCATCCGCTACGATCCCGAGACCGGGGTCATGCACGGCGGCAGCGAACCGCGCGCCGATGGGCAGATTGCGGCGTTTTAGGGCGCGCTTGCATCCCGCCGAATGCCCGCCAGCGCCTAGAACGTTGTAGCAAGTTCACAAGATTCTTGTTAGCATGTTTCATGTAATTCAATCGTCCAGAAAATCTGTAGAGAGGTTTCACCTTATGAATGCCAAGAAACTCATGTTCGTTGCGCTTCTCCTCTTGCTTGTCGCCGCGCCGTCAATGGCGCAAGACAGTACCACCCTCACCTGGCTGACGCTGGGCTGGCCCGCCGAATCCATCATTGAGGAGTTTGAAGCGCAAAATCCTGGAATCGAGATCGAGGCTGAGCAGATCGGCTTCAACGATCTCTTCGCGCAAATCCAGGTGCGCTTGGGCGCCGGTTCCGCGGTGCCCGATATTATCGCCGTCGATGTGCCGCTGGTTTCGGGTTATGCCCTGCGCAACTGGCTGCTGCCGCTGGATCCCGTCTTCACCGGCGACGAAGTCGAAGATTGGCTGCCCGCCGCCGTCAATGCCGGCTCCTACGAAGGCGCCCTCTACGCCGCGCCCGTCAGTACCTCTACTCAGCTCCTTTTTTACAACAAGGGCTGTTTCGATAGAGCGGGCTTGGAACCGCCTGGCGCTGACGACCGCTTGACCTGGGAAGAAATCGCCGAGCTCGCCCAAGCGATGACCTTCGATGACGACGGCGATGGCACACCCGATGTTTGGGGCTTCATTTGGGAACAGATGGTGCGCATCTATCAGCTGCAAGCGCTGCCGGAGTCCCTTGGCGGCGATCCGATTGGCGAAGATGGATTGACGGTGGATGGGGTGATCAATTCGCCCGAATGGATCGAAGCCTTCACCTACTACTACAACATGTTCAACGTTTGGAACGCCGCGCCGCAAGGCGAGGAATTCTGGCCCCCTGATATATTTGAGACCGGTAATATCTGCATGTTTGTTGGCGGTCCCTGGAATATCCCGCGCTTCGCCAAAAATGCCGATCTCGAAATCGAGTGGGGCGTCTCTAGACATCCCTACTTCGCTGATGGCGAGCCGGCGACGCCCACCGGCAGCTGGCATATTGGCGTGAACGCCAACACCGAGAACATCGACGCGGCGACCAAGTTCGTCCATTTCATTTCGACCGGCGAAGGCGCTGAACTCTGGTGGCGCGAAGGCAGCGGCGACTTCCCGGCGCAGCAATCGGTGCTGGCGCTATTCGCGACCGAAGCCGAATTCGACGAATTGCCGATGTCCTATATGCGCACCGCCGCAGACGAAGCGACGGTCAATCCGCGTCCGCGCGCGGTCACCGTCGGCTTCCTGGAATATGAGCAGATCCTGCAGAATATCTTCCAGGACATCCGCAATGGCGCCGATGTCGAAGAATCATTGAATCTGGCTGTCCAGCGCATCGAAAGCGAAATGGCGAAATATCGCTAGCTTCAACCCTCTCCCCCGCGCAGCCGCAGGCAGCTCACTGTCGGCGGTCGGTGTCTACGCGACTTACGTGACCCGGCGCCAGGATGAAGGTCACAACTGGTGTCCTTAGCGGTTAAGCCCCCTCCCTCATTATGGGGGAGGGGGTTTGGGGGTGCGGGTTCGATTTGAGGAAGCCCAGACCAGCCATGCGCATAAGCCGACAGCTAATCCCTTATCTTTTTCTCGCGCCGGCTCTGCTCCTGCTCATCGTATTCAATCTCGTGCCCACTGTCGCCACGCTGGTCGAAAGCACCTTCATCCTCTCACTCCGCAGCGGCGAACGCGTTTTCGCCGGCTTCGCCAACTACAATCGCATTTTCAACGACCCTGTTTTCTGGAAGTCACTCCAGGTCACCATCTTATTCAGCCTGCTGGTGAACCCAATTCAGATATTTCTCGCGCTTTGTCTCTCTATCCTGATCAACCAGAAGCTGCCCGGCATCGGTATATTTCGCAGCATTTACCTGCTGCCCATCGCCGTCTCGCTCAATGTCACCGCTATCGTCTGGGGCTTAATGCTCGATCAGAACTCGGGCATGATCAACGGGATCCTGACGCAATGGGGCATAGAGCGGCAGCCCTTTTTGCATTCGGTCGATCAAGCGCTGTGGTCGATCATCGTGATCGCGTCCTGGATTGGCGTTCCTTTGTGGAGTTTGTTCATTCTTGCGGGCTTGCAGAATATCCCGCCGCCGGTGCTGGAAGCGGCAAAAATCGACGGGGCTAATTCCTGGCAATCATTCACTAAAATAACCTTGCCCTTGCTGCGGCGCGTGCTCGCATTCGTGCTGGTGGCGGACACGGTCGCCAATTTCCTGATGTTCGCGCCAATCTTGCTGCTGACCAATGGCGGTCCTCAATTGTCGACCAATCTGATCATGTACGAGACCTATCGCCGCGGCTTTCTCTACGGCGACCTGGGCGCTTCGTCTGCGATGCTGTCGGTGATGCTGGTCATCGTCTTCATCATCATCGGCGTCGAACTCTACGTCTTGCGCGGCCAGGATTAGGACGGCGAGACTTACCGACATGTCTGAACCGGCCCGTTTACCCAGCGCCAGCCAAGCCAAGGCGCCGCTGAGGCAATATGTTAAGCCTTGGGCAGCCTACCTTCAGCCAGCGATTGTATACATTCTATTGACGGTTGGCGTCATCATCGTGGTTGTACCCTTGATGTGGGCTTTTGCCGCGTCCTTCACGCCAAATCACAAAGTCTTTGAATACGCCTATCCCTTTTCCTGGCGCGCGCTCTTCCCGGTGGAATTCACGATGGCAGCCTATGACAACCTCCTTGAGCGCGGCTTCGGGCGCGCGGTTGGGAACTCCTTCTTTCTCGCCATCGCTACCGTCATCATCGGCGGCGCGGCAAACGCCCTGGCTGGATTCGCCTTTGGCCGCTTTGAGTTCCGCGGCAAGCAATTCCTCTTCCTCTCGGTCATCATGCTTACATTCATGGTCCCGGTCGATCTGACAGCGATACCGCGCTACATCCTCGTCAATAGCTTCGGCTGGATCAACACTTGGCAAGGTCTGCTTGTTCCCGGCTTGGCGAACAGCCTTGTCATCTTTCTCTTCCGTCAATTCTTCGCCGAAATCCCCCAGGAATTGATTGACGCCGCGCGCGTTGACGGCGCCTCTTGGCTGCGCGTGCTGGTCAGCATCATACTGCCGATTTCCAAGCCCGTGCTTGTCGCCGCCGGCTTGCTGATGTTCATCAGC
>JAPOYT010000218.1 GCA_026706445.1 Chloroflexota bacterium | reverse complement strand
CTCGATATCGAAGACATCGACATCGGCGAATTTCTTGAAGAGCACGCCCTTGCCTTCCATCACCGGCTTTGAAGCGAGCGGACCGCGATCGCCCAAACCGAGGATGGCGCTGCCGTTGGAGATGACGGCGACCAGGTTGGCGCGGGCGGTCATCTCGTAGGCGGCAAGAGGATCTTTGTCAATTTCGAGCACGGCTTCGGCGACGCCGGGCGAATAAGCCAGCGAGAGGTGCAGTTGGCTGTCGAGCGGCTTGGTAGGCGCGATCTGGATTTTGCCCGGGCGTCCGCGGCGATGGTAGTCGAGGGCTTCTTGGCGGGTGAAAGAAGTCAAGGAATGCGGCTCCTCAATGTAAACTGGAATCGGTCGATTTTAACGCATCGGCGCAAGGGGCTGAAAGCGAAGGGCAGCGTTGGCGGGCTGTCGAGATGGGCGGCTTCACTTTTGATCGGAGCAACGGCAATCACCGCCGCGCCGTGATTTCTCCACTTCACATTGTCTCTTCGCTGCTTCCCATGTCTGAGCTTGATTGTAGACATAGCCGACTTGATCTTCCCCCTCACAGACTAAACACCAAACTCCATAACCAATATCCGTCCTACCACTCGACAGGTTGTCGTCATCGACGCTGTCAACATCGGCTCCGTCACTTGTATCCGTACTTCTCCTCCGATTTTCGTCATCGTCGCTTGTTTCCGTTCTTCTCCTCCGATTGTCGTCATCGACGCTGTAGGCATTGGCCCCGACTCTTAACATAGAAGTCGTAGTCGCAGCGGAACTGATCAGCGGGTGAGCCTGCAAGTAGGATGGCTTGTCATCAAATGTCAAACAGACATAGTGCAGGATCGGCAACTGCGTATTCTCCGTGCTCACCGGCAAGTTTAGCGCGGAGGCCGAGTATTCTTCCGCTGTGATCCATTGCCCGGACGCATAGGGACCGCAACCAGTAGGCGTGACTTCAACCGCCGGGGGCGCGCAAACGGCGCGGGCCGCGTCCCCGTTTTTGTTATAGATAGTTGTTGTAAGCGCGGCGATCTCAAAAGTCTCGGGATGGAAGAGCGCGAGGGATACGCGAGCGAGAGGCATTTCGTTCACGCCGGGAACGCAGATGACATCCTCGCCCTTTTCGCTTAACTTCTCAGTATCGCAGGCGCCATCGAAGCCCCCGTCACCGGTTGCCAGCGCGCTTTCGGCGGCCCCCTCGTATTGAGAGAGCTGTTCGGCGAGCGTCGTGGTCGCTTCCAGTTTCGACAACTCGACTGAGGCTCTGCTGGTGATATACCGAAAGGGGAACTCTGTGACATTCTCAAGCGCGAGTTTTCGTTCCCCGTTTTCAGCCAGATTTCGGTAACGCAGCCAGCCGCAATCATAGGTATGGTATTCGAGGATCGGCACAGCCGGCCTTGGGCCTCGCTCAGTCGCCCCTTGCGCCAGGTTTCGCCCGCCAGACAATGTGACCGCCGCCAGCAATAGCGAGCCGATGAACAGGAACAGGCGCCATTGATCAGAAAAACACAAGCGAGCGCGCATAAGTTTAACCTTCAGGTCTGTGATGAACAATTACTGCAAATTGTAAGTCGGAAGCGCTAAAGTCGTTGCTCATTTGACGCCCAATTTCAGTTACAGTCCATTTTCGCAAATCCATTTACATTAGGGGATGTCTGCGATTTCCCTCGCCCTAGCGCAAGTCTAACGCAGCAACTCTGTTAAGATGAATCCAGCCCTGTTCTCTTGCACAAGGAAGCGATGCTATGAGCGAATTCCTCTACCGCCGCAAATTGTCGAGCGATTTCTATCATCTTGCTCATTTACATTGCGTTCGTCTGCTTATAGCGCCCATTTTGCTGTTCAGCGCCGGCATAGCGCAAGCGGCCGAGATTTATGTGGATGGTCTCGCTTGCCAGTTGCAGGACGCGATCACCGCCGCAAATTCAGATACGGCTGTCTATGGCTGTTCGGCCGGGGCCGGCGCTGATACCTTGATACTGACGCGCGACGTCAAGTTGCAGTTAGGGGACTTGCCAAGCGTTACCAGCGACATCACCATCGAATACGGTGAATTTGCCGCTCAAGCATGCGGTGATGGCGACGACCCGACCGACGAACCGCCAAACGATCCGCCACCGGCCAACAACCCGCCGAACGACCCGACCCCGACCGACGACCCGCCGAACGAGCCAACGCCGACTGAAGAGCCAACGCCGACTGATGTGCCGCCTAACGACCCGCCGAACGACCCGACCCCGACCGACGACCCGCCGAACGACCCAAACGAGAATGACGAGCCAACGCCGACTGATGTGCCGCCCGACGACCCGCCTAACGACCCGCCCGACGACCCGCCTAACGACCCGCCTAACGATCCGCCCGACGACCCGAGCCCGACGGCCTCAGCTACCGCCACACCGCCGGCGCCGGGTGATGCAACGCCGACGGCCACAGCCTCCGTGACCGCCACAGCGGACGGAACAACCACAGCGACGGTGACGAAGACAAGCACGCCAAGCGGAAGCGAAGTGCCTGGCATACCGGCACGCTGCTTGCACATCGTTTCTTATGGCGAGACTCTCTACCGAATCGCGCTGAAATATGTCGTGACAGTCAACGAGATTTCCAGTTTCAATAATCTGCTGTCCAATGACCGGCTGCTCGAAGGACAGGAGTTAATTATCCCGCACGAATCTTGCATCCAGTACGCCCCGCCGCGAAAAGGTTAAGCGCGACAAATGAGCGCGTCCCAGCGTCGGCGCCGCAACAGGCGGGCGAGCCTAGCCCAATCCCCCGCAGATGATATCGGCGAACTCGTCCGTGCTCATGCCGTTGACGCCGAGGACGTCGGCGGTGTAATCGCCCCTGCTCAGCGCGGCGGTGACGGCGGCGTCGATTCTGTCGGCGATTGCCGGCTTATTCCAGTGATGACGCGCGAGCATTGAGGCGCTGAGGATGACGGCGGTCGGATTGGCGATGCCTTGGCCGGCGATATCGGGCGCGGAGCCGTGAATCGGCTCGGCAATGGCGACTTCAGCGCCGATATTCAGCGCCGGCGCCAATCCCAGTCCGCCGCCCCAGGCAGCGGCCATATCCGACAGAATATCGCCGTATAGATTAGGCGTCAGCACCACGTCAAAACGCGCCGGATCCTTAACCATCCAGTAGGCGGCGGTATCCACCAGCAGCTCGTCGGTTTCGATATCGCCGTAATCTTTGGCCACTTCGTAGGCGACGCGGCGGAACAAGCCATCGGTCTGCGGCAGCACATTGCCCTTGTGCACGATGGTCACGCGGCGGCGCTTTTCGTTGCGCGCCAGGCGGAAGGCGGTATGGGCGATGCGCTCGGTAGCGGCGCGGGTGATGCGTTTGGTGGCGGTACCGGTATCGCCGGCGTCTTCGGTATGCTCATCGCCGATGTAGAGGTCTTCGGTATTTTCGCGCACAACAACGAGGTCGACGCCCGCGCGGGCGGTTGGCACGGGCAAGAAGCGCGTCGGACGCAGGTTGGCGAAGGTCTCCATCCGTTTGCGCAGGCTGACGATCGGCGAGGAATAACCGGCGACTGGATAGGACGGCGAACTGCAAGCGCCAAACAACACGGCGCCCGCCTCTTTGGCAAGCGCCACCGTATCTTCGGGCAAGGCTTCGCCCGTCTTCTCGAATCTGTCCCAACCGGCTTCGGCGCTGACGACTTCAAGCCCCGGCATCAATTGGCGCAAGACGCGCACCGCCGCCGGAACCACTTCGTGGCCGATGCCGTCGCCCTCGATGACACATAACTTCACAGCAGATTCTCCCCGTCACGGTTCGCGCCATCGCCCGCAAACTGGCGCCAGCGCTGGATTTGCAAAGAAAGGTAAATAAACAGCCGCGTTGAGAAGAGTCCGCCATATTTGTACATTTTGCCGCAGCGCGTATTGTGTCACATTGATTTCAGTTTGTCGAATTTTGCTCGGCAAGAAGCAGGGCAATCGCATCAAATTATTTTTTTCACCACAGAGGCACCGAGGACACAGAAGTCACAGAGGTCACAGAGGTTATGGTCTGCCTCGCAGAGTTTTTGTTTAGTCAGAAATTAGCGCGGCATCTGAAGAATGTGGATATGAATTGACACAACGCACATAATTCTATTGATGAGCGCTCTGTGTTGGCGGTCAGTGTCAGCGGGCTGTGTCCACGCGCCCTACGCGGCCCTCATTTTGCGCCGCGTAGACACAGACCTACGGAGGGGCATTTTTGTCAGTACTGATTCCCTTAGCTCCCCTGCCCTCCTTGTCGGGGGATGCGGTCGCCAGCCAAGACCATATTCCATTCAATGGCTGAATCCCGTACAATGACCCGTTAGCCAAAAGGGAAACGCGATTTGCCGGAACTCAAGCCCTGCGTCCGCTGTGAGCAGGAATTGCCGCCATCGGCTTTTTCTGATCCGGAGAATGTCTTCTGCAAGGAATGCACCGAGGTAATCGTCAGCATCGTGCGCAGCAAATACAGCGCGATTGAAGCGGCGCATTTCCGCGCCAAGCTGCGGCGCCGCTCCAAAGACGCGATGGAAGAACTCCGGCGGAAGTTGAGTTAGCGTCTGCGCCCCCTACCCCAATTGCATCGAATATGTAGGGGCTTGCCTTGGCAAGCCCGCCGGCGGCAAGCCCCTACACGTCTAGCAGGATGGCGGGCGGCCAGCGTAGCGATTGAAACCCATCACATCTTTCCCCTTTGCCAGGATGGCGGTGTGCCCGGGATGCAAGTGGCTGTCTTGAAAGATATGCACGAAGGGCACAGTGACGCGGACGGATAGGCCGAGGCGGCGCTTCTGCGAGCTGTTTCTGCCGGAGGCGTGCAGCACGCGTTCGCTGAAAAGAAAGAATTCGCCCGGCTTCAATTCCATATTGACCGCTGAGCCCGCATCGTAGGATTGCGGATCCACCATTTCACCGATTGCCATCTCTTTCGGCGCCTGCTGGTGCGGCAAGAATTGGCGGTGCGAGCCGGGGATGATCCGCACACAAGAATTCTCCGCTGTAACTTCGTCGATGGCGATCCAGGCGGAAACGTTGACCGGCGGCTCAATGGGCCAGAAGTTGATGTCTTGGTGCCAGGGGATTTCGGCGCCGCCGCTTTCTTTCAGCCAGAAATTGGTCGTCCAGACGACGATATCGGGGCCGAGCAGACCGGCGATGCGATCGATGATGGCGGGATGGGCGGCCAGGTCGTAGACGGCCGGCTGGTCCATGTGGCGTGATTGCAGCGGTCGGCGCGGGTTGGGACCATCGGTGGCTAGCATTTTCGCGTCGATTTCCGCGCGGATACCCGCCATTTCGACCGGGGTCATGGCGGCGTATGGTCCCAGGTAGCCGTTTTCGATGTAGAAATCGACTTCGGCGCGCGTAAGGCGGTGCTTGGTTTCGTTTGATTGCATAAGTTTTCCCCAAGGTCAGGCGGGCTTGCCAAGGCAAGCCCCTACGCGTCTAGCTAGTTGGCGGGCGGCCAGCGTAGCGATTGAAACCCATCACATCTTTACCCCTTGCCAGTATGGCGGTGTGACCCGCGTGCAGTGGCGAGCCGTCCTGGAAGACATGCACGATGGGAAGGGTTACGCGGACGGATAGGCCGAGGCGGCGCTTATCCGATGTATTGACGCTGGAACGATGCAGCGTACGCTCGCTGAAGATGAAGAATTCGCCCGGCTTCAATTCCATATTGATCGCGCTTGAGACGTCAAAGGCGGCCGGGTCAGCCATTTCTGCAAATGCCACGCCCTCGTCGGCTTTGACATGGGGCAGTGAAAGTCGATGCGAGCCGGGGATGATCTGCACGCAAGAGTTCTCGACAGTGACCTCATCGATGGCGAGCCAGGCGGAGGTGTTCAGCGGCGGCTCCAAGGGCCAGAAATGGATATCCTGATGCCAAGGGATCTCGACGCCGCCCGGTGCTTTGAGCCAGAAGTTGGTCGCCCAGACGACCAGATCAGGTCCCAGCAAGCCGGCGATGCGGTCGATGATGGCCGGATGGGTGGCGAGGTCGTAGATCACCGGCTGATCCATGTGGCGCGATTGGCTGCGCGAGCGCGGATTGGGTCCGTCCGTGGTCAGGACCTTCTCCTCGATTTCGCGGCGGATGAGCGCCATCTCGGACGGGCTCATGGCGGCGTAGGGACCGAGGTAGCCGTTTTCGACGAAGAAGTCGACTTCGGCGCGGGTAAGGAGAGTGTCGATTGTTTCCGTTTGCATTTGCGCTCCAAACGGGCGACCCAATGGGTAGCCCCTACAACATTTCTGAAAGGATTCGTAGGGGCGAGCCGTCGGGTCGCGTAGACACTGACCTTCGCTCGCCCCTACAGACAAAGGTAAATTGTTGACGGCTCGCCCCTACATTCGTTGGTGTTGCGCCGGGCGACCCAAGGGGCGCGTCTAAAGAGTGCAAGTCCGATGGCAAGTTTAGCGTATCGTCACCTGGCTGCCAGCGGCGGTTTTTTCCACCAGCAGATGCACGGGAAAGGAATCACGCAATTCGTCGATATGGGTGATCACCAAAATGAGATCAAAGTCGCTCTGAATCTTGTTGATGGCATCGACCAGCTTGTCGCGGCCGTCTTCATCTTGCGAGCCGAAGCCTTCGTCGATGAACAGCGTGCGCAACCGGGCGCCGGCCCGCCGCGCCAGCAGCTTCGAAAGCGCGATGCGCAGCGCGAAATTGATGCGGAAGGCTTCGCCGCCGCTGTATAGCTCGTAATCGCGGGCGCCCAGCTCATCGGCGATTTCGATGTCGAGAGTCTCGGCGAGGCCGCCGCCGACTTTCTCGCGCTGGGTGCTGAGGCGCAGGCTCATGCGGCCATCGGTCATCCGCCCCAGCAAATCGTCGGCTTCCGCTTCCAATTCGGGGATGGCGGTCTCGATGATCAGCGCGGGCAGGCCATTGCGCCCGAAGGCAGCCCGCAGCTCATTGTACAAGCCCCGCTCATGCCGCGCGGCGCCCAGGCGCCTCATGAGACGCTTTTTAGTTTCGCGGCCGGCGGCGATCGCGCTCAGTTCCTGCCCGAGGATGGTCCGGCGCTCATTCAACTGCTGCGCTTCGGCACGGACGCGTTCGACGGATTCGCGCAGTTCCCGCTCTTGCCGCGTTTGTTCTTCCAGTACGGCGATTTCGCCGCTGACGCGCTCGAGCCGCTTTTCGTCCTCTTCCTGGGCGGCGCGCATGGCATTGAGGCGCTGGCTCGTATCATCGCGGATCTTCCGCGCTTCCGGCAGGCTGATGCGAGCGAATTCCAGCAGCGTGTGCTGGCGCTCGTATTCGGCGAAGGTTTGCAGCTGCGAGCGGATATCGGCGTGGGACGCGGGATCGTAGCCGATGCTTTTGCGCTGACGCTCTAACTGCTCCAGCTGCCGCCTTACTTCCGCGCCGAATTCTTCTTGCGCCAGGCGCGTTTCCAGCTGGCGCAACTGACGCCTTTCCCCCGGCAGCGCCGCTTCCGCTTCTTCCGCCTGGCGTTCGCCTTCAGCGAGGGCGCCCAGTCGCTGCTGCATGGCGGGAAGGTCTTTTAGCCGCGCCGCCCATCCATCCACCTCCGTTTGCCGCTTGCCGCTTTGCGCGCTGATATCTTCCATTTCAGCGCCGCACTGGCGGTATTGTTCGCGCTTTTGATCGCGTTCTTCGGTTAACTGCGCCAGCATGTCGGCGCGGTGCTCGGCGGTCAGCGCCTGGCCACAAAGCGGGCAGACGGCGCCATCGGCTTGATCCAGCCGCGCCAGCCGATCGTTCAGCGCCCGTCCCTCAGCGATTAGGGTTTCCGTTTGCGCAGCGAGGCGGGAGCGGCGTTCTCGCATCCGCTGAATCTCTTTTATGGCGGCGTCGCGTTCTGTGTCCAGCGCTTGCAGCGCGCCCAGCTCACGGCGCAGCGTCGATATGTCGCTTTCGGCGGCGGCCGCCAGATGCGCTTCCAAGCTTCGGATTCGCTCGCGCAATACATCGACATCGCTCGCGAGGGCGGCGCGCTTTTGCTCCAGCGCCCGCGCCAACTCATGCGCCTGTCGGTCGAGCTCGCCTTGCCGCGACAATTGTTCGGCGATGGCGCTTTGGCTCTCGCGAGCGTCTTGCAGTTGAGAGAAACCAGCCTCAATTTTGTCGCTGCGCGCGATCGTTTCCCGATATTCGGTGACTTTCGCGTCCTGACGTTCGACTTCAGCCTGCGCCGCCGCCATATCTTCCGCCCGATTGGCGATCAGCCTCTCCAATTCCGCGAGCAGCTCGCGTTCGCGGCGCAAGGAAGCCGCCGCATTCGCCGCTCGACGGTATTGTTCATCAGCCTGCGCCTGCCGCTCCAGCGCTTCCGCCAGCGTCCGCTGGACCCTATCCCGATCGCAGGCGAGCTGCGGTTCACGCGCGATCTCTTCTTCGATGCGCTTGATGTCATGCTGGATAAGCTCAATGCGCGAGGCGATGCCGAGCAAGCGCTCCTTGGCCGCGTCTTCATACTCGCTCCATTGTTCAAGACTGAGGATATCGGCGAGGATGCGTTTGCGCTCGGCGGCCGTTTTCAGGGTGAAAGCATTGGCGCGCCCTTGCTGCAGGAAAGCGGAATGCACGAAGGTTTCGTAATCGAGGCGCAAGATCTCGTTGATTTTCTCCTGCGTGCGGCGCGTGCCGTCTTCATTGATAAGGCGCGGAAATTCGTCTGCGCCGTAGACCAGCAGATCAAGCGCGCCGCGGCTGCCACGCCCAGCGCGGGCCCGCTTCCTCAGGACGCGGTAGCGCAGCCCCTCCTGCTCAAAGTCAAGCTGCACGCTCATGTCATTTTGACCGAGGTGGATCAAGTCCTCATCGCGCCGCGCCCGCGCCTTGCCCCAAAGCGCCCAGGTGATGGCGTCCAGCAGCGATGATTTGCCAACGCCGTTGCGCCCGGTCAGGCAAGCCAACTCAACGCCGGTGAAGACGATCGGCTCAGGCGCGCGATAGGCGAGAAAATTGCGCAATTCCAGGCGGGTTGGGAGCATGCGCGGTACCAGAAAATGGCGGGCATCCTGATTCATTTTAACCACAGAAGACAGGGAGGCAACACAGAGAACATCGAGGAGAAGAGCCTGCTGGCGGGAGCGGGTATAATCTGAATGAGGAGCTAAAGAAATGGACACCATGCTGACGGCGCTCTATGACGGCAATTGCGTAGTTTGCCGCTCCACCTGCGGGGCGATGCGCGCGCTGGATTGGCGGAAGCGGATAAAGTTCGTGGATCTGCATGAAAGCGGAGCCGGGCGGGAACGCTACCCTGAACTGAGTCGCGAGCAACTCATGCGTGAGATCCATGTGCTCGACGGCGATGGCAAGGTCTACGCCGGCTTCAAGGCAACTCGGCGTATGCTGCGGGAGGCGCCACTTGGCAAGCCGCTTTGGCTCCTGCTGCTGTTGCCCGGGATGGATGCGCTCGGGGCGCGCGTTTACCGTTTTATCGCCCGCCGCCGCTACCGGATCAATGCGCTCCTGGGCAAGGATCTGCCCGATTGTGCTGATGACAGCTGCGGGATGCTGCGCTGAAAGCGCGTCAATCGCGGGCGCGGATCCAGTAGCGCCGTGTCAATACGCCACGGTCGTTATCGACGCGATCGTACAAGAGGCCGCCGTTGGATTCAATGATCTTGGCGGAGCCAATGTTGTCGTCATCGCAAGTGATGAGGATATCGCCGATGCCTAGCAAGCGCGCCTGTTCAATCCCTAATTTGCAGATCATAGTCCCGTAGCCGCGCTGACGGAATGACGGGCGTATCTTGTATCCGATATGTCCGCCGTAGCGCTTCAAGCTCTCGTTCAGACAGTGACGGACATCGACATCGCCGATGTAGCCGTCGCCGTCAGCGATTAGCCAGAAATTCGAAGCCGGCACATAACCGGCCAGCGGCTCGGTCTCCGCCTGTTTTACCACGCGCAGGTATTCATCAAAGCGCGCCCGCAAGATTTCCGGATGCCAGTTGATCGTGCGCTTTTCGCGGATGTATTCGTAGACAGCGGCAATGAAGCTGTCTTTGTAGCGCTCGCTCGGGCGGTCGAGGAAAGCCTTCGATTCGGTCATTGGGTATTGCCCGCGATGGCTTGCGAAAAAAAGAACAGGGGGCGACCCAAGGGCCGACCCTACATTGCTACCATGTTTGAATGGGTCTTAGGCGGCGTTTTCGGGGTCTTGATCTCCGGCTTCGGATGCGCTGATTTCGGCTTCGTCTTCGGGGTTGTCTTTGTCTTCCCAGCTGATGATCCAGATGCAGGCGCCGGCGACCAGAATCGTGGCCACAATCAAGGCGACCCACTGCGAGGGCAGCAGGCCGACGCTGCGCGCCTCGTTAATCAGCAAGGCGACCATGCCGGCGGCCAAGACGACCCAGGCGCTAACACGAGGGTGTTGCGTCACCCATTTAACCGCGGGGTTGTTTTCCATGTCTCGCTTTTCCTTTATCGCAACTCCAAGAACCAGTATAGTGCTTTTTTGAGTGAAGCGGCAAGTGGGAGTCGGCTTGCGGCAACCTGGATTGCCGTCATTCGTATACGTCTCATAGGTCGACCGTGGAATGAGCGGGAAAGGATCCGTATGAGCGAGAAAGAGCGCAACGTCGAGTGGTCGCTGGATTTGGAGAATATGCGCGTGCGAGCCGGGCAATTCGTCAGCGAGGCGATGGGCGAGCCGGCCGAAACGAAGCGGGCGACCTTGCGAGAGCGGAAAGACGGCGCTGCCTCGGCGCGCATCGCTATCGAATTCTCGCTCGGGCGAGCGACGATAAGCGCGCTGGATGTCGGGTCGCCCCTTCTTTTCCATGCCGTGCTGCAATATGTCGGCGAATTGGAATACGAGGTTCGCGGAAAAGCTGAGCGGGTCATTTCGCTGCGGCAGAAGGCGGGCGCGCCACAGGCAATGGCGGCTTTTCTGAAGGACGAGGAGGAACTGCATTGGGATATTGCCCTGGCGCCGGACATTCCGTTGACGCTGGCGCTCAAAGGCGGCCTCGGCGCCAGCGACCTTGATCTCAGCGGCTTAAACGTTGAGCGCGCCACGATCGAGACGGGCGTAGGACAGGCGCAACTGACGACGCCCCTGCGGCAGAAAGACTTCGCCGCGCAGGTCAAAGGCGGGGTCGGCAAAGCCGCCATAACGATTCCAGCGGGCAGTCAAGCTCAGCTCGAGGTTATCGGCGGGGTCGGCGCCTTCAGCGTTGCGGTCGCGCCCGGGGCGGCGATCCGAATGAAAGCCAAGACCGGATTGGGGCGTTTCAATTTGCCCGAGGGCATTAAGCGCGTCGATAGCGCGAGCAAAGGGATGAATGGAACCTGGGAGACGCCCGACTTCGCAGACGCGGATCAGCCGGTTTTGATCGACTTCCAAGGGGGGATCGGCAGTTTCAGCCTCGAGTATTTCAAAGCGCTTTGAACACGGAATACCGCGACAGCCGGGTAACTAGAGAGCTTCGGTGCCCTCTTCCGGCGGCGCGTCCTTCGGTTCCTGCACCATGCGATAAAGCATCTGAGTCAGGTGACTGTTCGCTTTCTCGATTGTCATGTCAGGGCAGATGACCGCGATTTCGTGGCTGAGCATTTTCATCAAGCTGCTCTTGATCTTGAGCTCCACCGATGTGAGCTTGTCCGTTTGCTCTCGCCAAAAGAGGTCGCGCAGCGCCGTCGCCATCGCTTCCGGATCGCGGTCTTGAATCTGCTTCTGAATCGACGCCTGCCGCGAGCGATAATCGTCCGACAGCACCGATGGCGGCGCGGCAAAGGACTCTTCTATGATTGACAGATCTTCAATGGCGGGGCGAATGTTCATGTCCATCGCCGCTTCGACCGGGATCATCACCTCGCCACGATCGCCGACCAACTCCACGATATGATAATTGCGCGTCTTGCCGCGGAAGGTCAGCTTCTTCTTGCCGACGATAGTGCCGGCGCCATAGCGGGGATGGATGATCTGGTCGCCTCTTGAATACATATCTTGTCTCCCGCTGATCGATTCAATGTCAAATACGCGCCGAAGCTGGTTTCAGTTTCCTAGCAAAACGCCAAAGCGCGTCTGTCGCCCAAGGCGCGCCGAACACATTCACATCAATTGCTATGCTGATGTTCCGAGGGGATGCAATTCTATAAGGGCAAACGTTAGTGTTTACGACCAGCAAAAAAATGTTCACGACGCGAGTATAACACGTCGTCGCCTTCTAATCAAGCCTCGCCGGAATGGGTAGTGTATCCTTTTCGGTTGAATTTCAAATCAGTCGCGGAATCCCTTTAGTTGCTAGTTATGCGGAAGTAGGGGCGAGCCGGTGGCTCGCCCCTACAATTCATCGTTATTTTGGGTGAGGG
>JAPOYT010000001.1:48797-70050 GCA_026706445.1 Chloroflexota bacterium | reverse complement strand
GAGGGAAGTAGAGCAAGGATTCGAAGCAAACCGCAACAATTTCCACCGACTTCGGTACACTACCCAGCCCGCGTTTGACACTGACTGACAATCCCAGTACAATAATTTTGTCTTCTGTAAGTCTGTCGCTAATGAGACGAAATCTCAGAAACAAGGCGTTTTGATGGAATCTCGTCAATTCAAAATCGGGAACATGGACTGCGCCGGCTGCGCCCGCGAAGTGGAGAGCGCGGTGGGAAAACTCGAGGGCGTGCATTTCGCGCGTGTGGACTTTCTAGGCGCCACGCTTCAGTTGGTCGGCGATGTGGAATTCGACCGGTTGCGGAAGCAGGTTGAGGCGGTCGGCAAGACGATTGCTCTTGATCAGGAGAAAGACGACAGCAGAACTGCCGGCGCCAAGCGCGCAGGTGTTCTAGGTTTTTGGGATTTTCTTCGCGCAAGACCGGCGAGCCGTCTGGCGATAATCGGCGGCGCATTGCTGCTTATCGCCATTGCCGCCGATGTTCTAGGCATTCTGCCCGGCGATATCGGCAATTTGCTCTATGTGGCGGCGATGCTGGTGGCGATAAAGCCGATCGCGGAGAGCGGCTTCAACGCGCTCCGCATCAATCGCGAATTCAATATCAATTTGCTGATGACGGTGGCGGCATTTGGCGCGTTGTTCCTGGGCGAATTTCTCGAGGCGGCGACGGTGATCTTCCTCTTCGCCATCGGCGAGGCGCTGGAAGGCTACACGGCTGATCGCGCGCGCGACAGTTTGCGTTCGCTGATGGCGCTAAAACCAGCGACAGCGCAACGGATCGCGGATGATCAGACGGAGATCGTGCCGGTGGAAGCGCTGCGGATCGGGGATGCGATTCGTGTGCCGCCCGGCGAGCGGATTCCGATTGATGGGGCGGTGGCAGCTGGGCACAGCGCAGTCGATCAATCGCATATTACGGGTGAAAGCCTGCCGATAACGAAGGCGCCGGGAGAAGAAGTTTTTGCCGGGTCGATCAATGGCGCAGCCGTGCTTGAGCTGCGTGTTAGCCGATTGTCGGCGGACAGTACGGTCAGCCGCATCATCGAGATGCTGCAGCAGGCGCAATCACGCCGCGCGCCGAGCCAACGGCTTATCGATCGTTTTGCGCACTATTATACGCCGGCGGTGGCGCTGACGGCCTTCGCCATCGCCTTTGTTCCGCCGCTGTTTTTCGGCGGCAGCTTCTGGAGTACGGCAGAGGGAACCGGCTGGCTCTATCGCGCTCTTGCCATGTTGGTCATCGCCTGCCCCTGCGCCTTGGTGATCAGCACGCCGGTGACAGTGATTAGCGCGATCACGGCGGCGGCGCGGCGCGGCGTATTGATCAAGGGTGGCGCGCCACTGGAAACATTGGCGGGGAGCAAGGTCATCGCCTTCGACAAGACCGGCACATTGACGCGCGGCGTCCTGAGCGTCGAAGCCACCTACACCGATAACTGCGATGAGGGACCGGACTGCGTGCCCTGCGCTGAATTGATTGGCTTGGCGGCCTCGCTGGAAGCGCAAAGCACTCATCCCTTCGCCGGCGCGATCTTGGATATGGCGGCGGTAGGGGATGTGAGCTACACGAGAGCGACTGGCGTGGAAACGCTTGTGGGGCAAGGTCTGCGCGGCAAGGTAAATGGCCAGCTCGTCACAATCGGCAGTCACAGCTTCTTTGACGATGAGTTTGGTCATAGCGCGAATCTCTGTGACATGGCGGCATCGATCGAGCAAGCGGGCAAAAGCGCGGTGATGGTGCACGACGGCGCGGCAGTGCGCGGCTTAATTGCGCTTGCAGATTCGGCGCGAGAAGAAAGCGCGCAGGTGGTCGCCGAGTTGGGCGCGATGGGGATCGAATCCATCATGCTCAGCGGCGACAACGGGCACGTGGCCGCGTCGATAGCGGAGCAGGTCGGCGTCGGACGCTTCTATGGCGAGCTGCTGCCGGAGGACAAGGTATCCGCCGTGGAGAAGCTGGTGACGAGACACGACAATGTGGCGATGGTCGGCGATGGCATCAATGATACACCGGCTTTGGGGCGGGCATCGGTGGGCATTGCGATGGGCGGCGCCGGCAGCGCGCAGGCGATGGAGACGGCTGATGTCGTCTTGCTGGCGCAAGGGCTGCGTCAGTTGCCGCGGACGATCAAGCGGGCGCGTTTTGCTCGCCAGTTGATCCGCGAGAATATCGCGCTGGCTATTGGCTTAAAGGTAGTTTTTCTGCTGCTGGCTGCCACGGGCAATGTGACCATGCTGGCGGCGGTGTTTGCCGATATGGGCATGTCGCTGGCGGTGACCTTGAATGGGATGCGGGCGCTGCGGGATTAAGCGCCAAAGTCGCGCTCGACGACTTGAGTGAAAAACTGGCGTGCAAGAGATTCTACTTTTCCACTCCAAACTCCGCTAACTGTCAATGCGACAAATGCCTGCTCCTTCATGTCAAAGCCTACCTGATAGATGTCCGGTTTGTTTGGCTGCTTTATATCTAGAAGCCGTTCATAGCTATAATCAATATCCTTTGCGACATTAAGAACAACACGAGCGCGTCGCCTCAGTCTGTAGTCCGAATAGCCGTAAAACAAAAGATATCTCGCGCGTCTGTTCCCTCGCCGAAACTCAACACCAAAATCCCATGTGCGTTTGGCTGAACCACCGTCGCGTAAACTTACGTACTTGTGAAAATCTAATGTTCCGAAATCCCTGAAATGTACTGAAACGGTACCCACTGAAAACTGCTTATTCCATTTCTCAACCTCTTGTTTGAAATAGCTCTTCAAAAGCGCCATCGCTTTCAACCACACTTCATATTCGTTCTGCGCCTGAACAATCTCGGGTTTTTCGAAGCGGGCAGTGATCGATTCAAGCCATTCCTGCTCTTGTCGTTGCTCTTCCGCAGCCTTTTCCCATTCTTCCAGACTTTCTTCAACGTTTTCACGCATTAACTCTATGAGAGGACCAAGGTCGCCGCCCGCTTGCGATTCTTCCAGAGCATCGTAGTAGCGCAGACGGTCTTCGCGAGTGATGATGCAGATGGGATAGCCATAGCGTATCAGGATAAGGTTCATAAGTATGCGAGCAGTCCTCCCGTTACCATCAATAAAGGGATGGATTTGCGCGAGCCAAGCATGTATGGCTGCCGCCACAAGCATGGGTGATTCCTGTGTGGGGGTTGAAGTTACCGCAGAAATATATGCGCCGAGCTCAGCCATGTCCAGGCGTACTTGTTGCGCGGATGGCGGCTTGTATTCGGAACCGGAAATCACGACTTCAGTGTCGCGATACTTGCCGGCATATGAATCTTCAATGTCCTTAAGGATTAACTCATGAATCTGCCGCATATCTTGCTCCGTAATTGGTCTTTCGCTCGACGAAGCAAGTTCCTCCATGAAGTCCAGCGCGTGAGAAAGATTCTTTGCCTCTGCTTGATCGCGCAGTGCTTTGCCTGCTAGCGTCAGTCCTCGCTCAACAACCATTCTGGTTTCACCGACAGTGAGCGCGTTTCCTTCTATCGCGTTGGAATGATAAATGCCCTTGATTTTGAAAAAGCTTCGAATCCGTTTAAGATTTTGCGGACTGAGTTTTCCAACCGCCCTCATTGATTGAATGCGCTCGTGCAGGTCTTGTAGACGAGTGTCCAAGCTGTCAGAATACATATAGTGAACGCCGTCTATGTCTTTGTGGTTGCTCATCATGCCCTTCACTATATCTAGCCAAAGATAAGTTACAACCGTTAGCCATTCAAGTCACCCCCACGGTCGAGCTTTCCAGCTATAGGCATCGCGAAATTCATGCCGGTCCAGGAGTTCATCGTACAGACGCATGAATTGACGGCGCGTCTCTCGATCCAACTTCACGCGCATTTCCCAGGCGTCTTCGTTATCGTTTCGGTAGTAGTTTCGTCGGCGCCCAAAGCGGCTGAAACCATATTTCTGATACAGCCCCTGGGCGACTGCGTTGCTGACCCGCACTTCGAGCACGATGAACTCTGCGTTGAGCCGCAGCGCCTTGCCAAACATGCCGGCGAGGAGGATCTCGCCATAACCGTTGCCGCGGTAGTCGGGGTGGGTGGCGATGGTGCTGACATGGGCTTCGCCTTGGATTTTCCACAAGCCGCCATAGCCTATGATGTTGCCGCGCCCGTTGAGCGAGCGCGAATTCCCGCGAAGCTTCTCGCCAAGTTTTACAAGCCAGCCGTTTTGCCGCGCCCGCGCTGGCGCTTGAAACGGCTCCTCTAGGCGATCCAGCACGACCATGTGGCTGACGCGGGATTCTTTGATTTCAAAGGCGTATGAGTCACGTGACCAGGGCGGCTGGAAACATGACTTGTCAATAGCCGCGACTTGCTGGATATCGGGCAGTTGCATGTAGCGGAGAGTTAAGGACATGACGGGCGAACGCACTCGCGCTGGCTAGCGCAAAGTGTAGCTTTTGTTGGGAATGGGGGCAAATGCCTTTGAGAAAGTTGCCATTGATGAGCGGAGACAGTACGGAGAGGGGCGCCTGCCGGGCTCATACTGAGGAGGGCGCAGCAGGCGCGGAAAGGGCTACATATTCATTTCGAAGATCTGTACGACATCCAGCGCGGCCACATCGACGTAGGGGCATCGCTTTGCTATTTCAATGGCGGCGTCCATGTCGTCAGCTTCCACGATTGTCAAACCCGTCAATCGATCGGCTCGTTCCTCGCTGGATACGCCTTCGGCGGTTACGCGGGTTGGCGGTCCCATGGGGATGCCCCTATTGACGATAGCGTCGCCAAGACCGTTAAGCCATTCCACGTATTTTTGGGCATTTGCCTGCCCCTCTTCCGGGCTGCTGAATTGAGGTTCTCCTACGTATAGCAATCCAAATTGCGCCATGAAAGCTTCTCCTGACTGGCATTGTCGATTCGATTGTTGAAAGCGCCGTCAAGCATAAACGCGCCCGTTGGTTCGTCAATGGCGAAGTCTAGGCGTGACAGAAACGACGCCCTTGATTGCGTCAGCGCGCCTGTGTTAGGTTTGAGCATACGGCGGGGGATCATTGCTAAAGATTCTGAAATGTGTCGAGCAGATAACAGACCGCCCGCCTTCTGGTCTTTGGAGAAAGCATCATGCTCAGCGTCGGCGATTTGAAAATGCTGCGCCAAGCGCGCAACGTAGGCAGCAATGTAAGCGCTGCTCAGCTTATGCGCCAACTTGGCGCTCCGACTGATGAGGCGATTGTCGAATTTGCTGTTGAGCAAATGTCCCATTCGGATCGAAATGTACGTGTGTTGGCGCTGCGCGTGTTAAAGCATTATCGTGGCGATCGGGCGCTGCAGGGCCTGCTTGCGGGATTGCGCGATGAGAAGCGCCGGGTCTGCGCAGCCGCGATTCAAGCTTGCCCAAACTACCTGGAGCGCGAAGCGGTCGCTGAACGTTTGGAAGAAATCGTCAGAGATACAGCGGTGAAGCGAAAGCTGCGCCGGCGCGCCTTGAGCATGCTGGCCGGGAACGAAGGCCGCTTGCATGGCGACTTGACCAGGGCGGCTGCCGCTGCCTTGCGCCGGCTGATGGCGGAGCGCGAGTACCGATTTGCCATATTATTTGGACTGGCAAGCCTCGAAGCGGCGCCCAGGACAAAATCGCTATTGCAGGCTTTCTCGGCTTCCACAGAAGAAACAGAACGCCGTATGGCACAGCGGGCGCTGCGCGGTGAGCGCGTCATTCATATCGATCGATGCGCCGCGGACCAAGAGATGCATCAGCGCATCATGCGGACTTGCGACATCGCTCATGGACGCATGTATTACTGGCTGCCGCGCGCGGACAATGTGTTTTGGCCTGAGACTTGCCAGCTCGCCCATTCAAAGTGATTTTTGACTGTCGCTTCAAAAGCGAAAAATCAAAAAAGCGGGATGCCCGCGATCCGCGTTCTCAGTCGGTACAGTGTCGTCGCGCCGGTTAGGTATATGCCGCGCAGGTCATCATCGCCGAAGGTGAAATTGGGAATCTGCATTGGCGCGAGCAGACGCCCGAGAAACGTTCCATCGGCGCGAAAGACATGTAAGCCGCCGGCGGCGCAACAATAAAGATTGCCCTCGCTATCAATTTTCATGCCGTCGGGTCCGCCGGGACCATCGCCTCCGGTTTCCGCGAACAGACGTCCGTTCGCCAGCGTACCGTCGCTTTCTACATCAAATACACGAATATGACTCTCGGGCGTGTCGTTGATGTAGAGAATCGTCTCATCCGCTGAAAAGCACAGACCGTTGGGACGATTGAAGTCATTCGCCAAGAGGGTTAGGCTGCTGTCAGCGGGATCCAGGCGGTAGACACCGTTAAACTCCAGCTGGCGCTCGCGCGGGATGCCGACCTTGGCTTCGCGTCCGTAGGGTGGATCGGTGAAGTAGATGGCGCCATCGCTCTTGACCACGATATCGTTTGGGCTGTTCAATTCTTTGCCTTGGTAGTGAGAGGCGAGCGCGGTCATCGTCTCGCCGTCATCCATGCGCGTGACGCGACTGCTGGCGTGGTGACAGCTGAGAAGGCGACCCTGGCGGTCATAGGTATTGCCGTTTGCCAGATGGCTGTTCGCGCGGTAGATGCTCAGGCCGGCCGATTCAGACCACTGCCAGGTGGCATTGCCCGGAATGTCGCTGAAGCGCAGATGTCTTTCATAAGGGTGCCAGGCCGGTCCCTCGAGAAACCTGTGACCTGAGGAGATGGTTTCAAGTTCGGCATCGGCGTCGAAAATGTCATAAAGGCGCTGGTCGTGAACATCAAGTTTAATCGCTGGCATTAGGAATTCCCTCACTTCTTGCGCTTGCGTTGCTGTGGTTTGAGCGTCTTGGCATAAGCAAAACTTTGTTCGAGATAGGGCAGCAGCCGCTCAGGAGCCGCCAGCAATTCATCGGGTACTTCAACATATTCCTTCAGCGTCGTGCCGTAGCTCACCAGCAGCCCGCTGTCGAATTCAGCGATGAAAGCTTCGCGCTCGGCTTTACCCATGCGCAAGCCGACGGCGCCGGCCGTTGGTCAATTGGCTGAACATATTGCCCTGATAAGAGGTGTAGGGCAGCTTCAGCCCGCCCTTGAGTTCAATCTCGGGATGCAAGTCGAGCAGTTGCTCGTATAGCTCAAGCTTGTCCTGCGGTACTTGCCCATAATTTTTGCTCATGATTTGCCTTGTGATTGTGGTTTCTCAATCAAGGTATCCTGCTTTGAAAATGGATAAGAAGCAATGGCTTGTCGAAACAGGATAAGGAAAACCCTCTGTTTGCTCAGGCGCTTTCTGATTACTATGGAGGCGGATACTGCATCTGACAGCAAGGGGGCGCCAATGGCAATTTACGATCTTGCAGTGATCGGCAAGGGGCTTATAGGCAGCGCGGCGCTGCGCCATCTGACGGTGAATTGTCCGGGCTTGAATGTATGTGTTATCGGGCCCGACGAACCGCGTAACCGCAGGAAGCATGTTGGCGTATTCTCCAGCCACTACGACCAGGGGCGGATCACCCGTGTGCTGGATCCAAGTCCGCTTTGGGGTAAACTCGCGCGCGAATCGATAGCCCGCTATCCGCTCATCGAAACGGCGAGCGGATTGCAGTTTCACCATCGCGTCGGTTGCCTGCGCGCCACTGATATCCCCGAACGCATATTAGAGATCGATGACTGCGCCGCCAGATACGAGCCGCCGCATCAGCGGCTGGACGCGGCTGGTTGCCTGGAACGATATCCGTATCTGTCGTTTTCCGATGAGTTCGTCGCCTGGGATGAAAAGGGGGAAGCCGGCTACATCAATCCAAGACAGCTAATTGAGGCGCAATTGAAAACAGCTGTGGCAATGGGCGCGACGGTCATACGTGAAATCGTCAGTGGCTTGGCAGTCAAGCGCGACGGCCTTGAGATTGCGACGCGTGAAGGGCGGCGAATTCAAGCGCGCAAGGCTTTGCTCACCGCGGGAGGCTATAGCAACACCCTGCTCGAACGGAAGCTGGATATGCCGACCAAGTCGCATACGATTCTATTGGCGGAGACGCCTCCCGACGAGATCAAACGCTTGCGCCGAATGCCGTCCATCATCAGCTCGTTTGACGATCCCGCGGTCGATTCGCTTTATATGTTGCCGCCGGTTCCCTATCCGGACGGCAAGACCTACATCAAATTAGGACCGAGCGGCCAGGATGAACGCTATTTCGATGCGACTGAAGACGATCGCGAGCTGATTCCATGGTTCCAGAGCGACGGAAGCGCGGTCATCGCGGCGGAGATGAAAAAGGCGCTTCATCGGATGGTCCCAAATTTGAAAGTGAGCTCTTATAAGACTGTACCCTGCCTGATCACGAATTCGGCGCACGGGAATCCGTACATTGATGCGATTGTTAAGGATCGCCTGTACGTGACGACGGCGGGCAACGGCTATGGCGCCAAATCGTCGGATGAGATTGGGCGCATCGGCACCATGCTCTGCGCGACAGACGAATGGCATAGCGATCTCGAACGCGGCGAATTTCGCGCGGTTTACGCCGACGGTGGATCGAAGTAGGCGCGGGCGTCGCTGTTCAGCGCGAGACTGATCATCCGCCGGTGGCGGGGCAAAATATTTTCTGGCAGCGAATCGGTCTTGAAGTAGCGGATGTCTTGCGACTCGTCATCGTTGACGCGCGGTGGCGCGGCGTCCAATGGGCGGCAGCGGAAAACGGTGGTTACGCTCGCCAGTTGATCGCCGTTGGGATAGGTCACATTGTAATCTGCGCCTGAAAGCACAGCGACAATGGCTTTTGGCTCGATTTCGATGCCGGCTTCTTCAAGGACTTCACGCTTTACGGCTTCGGCGACGGTTTCGCCCGGTTCGACGCCGCCGCTGGGTGGCGCCCAGGTACCGGTGTCGCGGCGTAACTGGAGCAAGACTTCGCCGCAGTCGTTGATGACGATGGCGGTTACACCGGGCAGAAGAAGAAGCTGGCTGCCGATCTTGGCGCGGATATTCCTGATGTAGTCCGAAATCGGCATTAGCCGACGGAAACAGTGAGATCGACCGCGCCCTTGAGCGTGTTAGCGACAATGCAAGCCCGCTCCGACATGAGGACAAGCCGCTCTAATTCCGCGCGGTCGGAAAATTCGGATTTGACCACCATGTCAATCGACGAGAAGCGGGCGGGCGCCTCCGCCAGTTCGCCGCTGACCTCGATGGCGATATCGTCAATCTGCAGATCGCGCGCGCGGATCGCCGCCAGCAGGTTGCTGTTGAAGCAGCCGCCGAGCGAGGCGAGCAGCAATTCTCCCCCCATCGCGCCTTTGTCGTGTCCGCCTTTGGCTTTCGGGCGGTCGATATCAATAGCGTGATTGCGGATTTTGGCGGCGGTGGTGGCATCGTCGACTTGATTGAGGTTTACGCTGATAGTGGGCATGGGGCATTCCTTCTATTCGGGCGACTTGATAGGCCGTCCCTACAGTTGTCCGCACAGTGTTTGTTGTTGGCTTAACCTTTCACGGCGCCCATGGTAAAGCCTTGCACCAGGCTGTCAAGGAAGAGGTTGTAAGCCAAGCCAACGGGTATTGCAATGATTAAGGCGGCCGCCAATAGCGGCTGCCAAAAGTAGACATCGCCCAGGATGAGCTCGGTAGGCACGCCGACGCTGAGCGTCCGCTGGGACGTGTCGGCGATGAAGACCAGGCCGTATATGAATTCATGCAGGGTGAGTGTGAAGGTGAAAACGATTGTGGATATAATGCCGGGCAGCGAGAGAGGCAAGACCACACGCAGAAAAGCTTCGACGCGGTTGTATCCGTCAACCAGGGCGGCTTCTTCCAGCTCGGGCGGCACCGCTTTGAAGAATCCGCTGAGCAGCCACATGCTAAAGGGCACGGTGAATGACGGATAGACCACGATCAGCGACATCGGATCGTCCTTCAGCCCCAATAGCACGACAATGCGGAACATAGGGATGAAAAGCAAGGTCGGCGGCACCAAATACACCAAGAACATAAGCATACCGGCGCGCTCGCCCCAGCGGCCTGTCAAGCGAGCGAGGGCATAAGCAGCCGGCAATGAGAGCACGAGCGTGATGATGACGACGGCGATGCCGACTACTACCGAGTTGCGGATGAATTCCAGGTAGGCGGTGTTGTTGAAGAGGGCATCCAGATGCTCAAGCGTCGGGTCCTGGCGGAAGACAAAGGGCTGGGGCCGCCGATACAGATCGCCATCGGTTTTGAAACTGTGCATGAACATGATCAGAAAGGGCGCGGCGGCGAAGAAGCAGAAGGTCAATACGACGAGATAAAAGGGACTGCGCCGCAGGACATAGGCGAACTCCGCGCGGGTTGCGCCGTATTTGTGGATGCGCCAGGCGATGCGCAAGGCGACCAGCGCCAGAAACAGCAGAACCAGCAATGCCCAGAAGTTGTGCAAAACCCAACTGAGCAAGCCCACTACTGCACCTCCGCCCGGCTGGCGGTGCGCAGCATGAAAATAGCCATCGCAAGCAGTAGCGGGAAGGCAAAGAGTGAGATTGCCGCTCCTTGTGCCAAGTTGCCGCCTTCAATGCCCACCTGAAATGAATACAAACCAAGCACGCGAGTGTAATCCACCGGTCCGCCGCGCGTGAGTACATAAACTACGGTCATATCGCCGAACATGGTGATCATGCTGAAGAGAAGGGCGATCACCATGATGGGCAGGATCAGGGGCAATTTAATCTGCAGTAGGGTGCGCATGAAGCGCGAGCCATCGACCTCGGCTTGGTCGAGTATATCGGTGGGAATCGAGGAGAGCCCTGCCATCAGGATCACGGTGGCCAGCGGTGTCATGCGCCAAACCTGGACGAATATGACGCTTATTTGGGATAGATCGGGCGTCGCCAGCCAGAAAAGATTGCGATTGTTGCTGAGGATGCCATTGGGACCGAGGAAGCCAGTCTGCAGCAGAAGATAGTCTATCGGACTGTATTTGGTATCGAGCATCCAGAGCCAGCCGATCATCGCCAGCGAGACCGGCGTCGCCCAAGGCAAGATGAATATGAAGCGGGCGAACCATTTGCCGGTGAAATTCTGGGTGAAGATGACGGCCAGAATATTGGCGAAGATGAGGATGAAGACTTGCGAAATCAGGGTGAAGCGAATGGTGGTTTCAAAGACTTGCCGAAAGATATCATTTTCCCATACCGCCAGGTAGTTTTGAAAACCGACGAAATTGAGATCGGTATTGCCAACAGTGACATCGGAGAAGCCGAAGGCGATCGCCAGCAAAAAGGGGAAACCCACCAGAAGCAAGATGTAGAGCAGCGCCGGCGTCAAGAACATCATGCCGACAAAGCGCCGGTTGTCGAGGGGATAGGAGAGGCGAGCCATCATTTTGCCTGTGCCAGGCTCTGCTGCTCAATGCGCTGGCCCGAGACATTGTCGAAGAATTTTATGTCGCGGTTATGGACGGCAAATTCATAGTCGCTTTCGATATCGAGCGAGACGCGCACGTTGGACGGCACCTTGGCGAGTGTCAGATCATTGTCGTGCCCATGTACATATCCATATACCAGGCGGTCGGAGCCGAGGTATTCGACGCGTTTGACGAAATAGTGAAAAATGCGCGAGTTTTCCGGATTGTCGTGCAAGGTCTTGGGTAGAAAGTGCTCGGGCCGAAACCCGAAGCGAAAGCGATCAGCGCTGAGGATATTCATGCTTGGCGAGCCGAGGAAAGTGGCGACGAATTCGTTGGCTGGGTCGTCGTAGATGCTTTGCGGACTGCCGATTTGCTGGATCTTGCCCTCGGACATAACAACGATGCGATCGCCCAAGCCCATCGCTTCGATCTGATCGTGCGTGACGAAGATGGCGGTGATATTGGAGGAGCGCTGAAAGTCCTTGAGTTCGTCACGAGCGTTGGCGCGGAGCTTGGCGTCGAGATTCGACAGCGGCTCATCGAGAAGGAGCACGGCTGGCTGTGTGACCATGGCGCGGGCGATGGCGACCCGTTGGCGCTGCCCGCCGGAAAGTTGGCGCGGACGGCGGTCGAGCAGCATGTCGATTTCCAGTACGCGCGCGGTGCTTTCGACTCTTTCGCGGATCGCGCGTTTATCGAATTTGAGTTCGCGGCGCTGAGCCCGCAGCGGGAAGGCTATGTTGTTGAAGACGTTCATGTGCGGGTAGAGGGCGTAGCTCTGGAAGACCATCGAAACACCACGTTTGCGCGGGGGCAAATCGGTGACGTCTTCGCCGCCGATTTCGATGTGGCCCGCGGTGGGTTTTTCCAAGCCGGCGATCATGCGCATCAGGGTTGTCTTGCCGCAGCCGGATGGACCCAGAATGACGAGAAACTCGCCCTGGTCAATGGCGAGGTCGACGCCGTCGACGGCGCGCACGGAGTCGAAGTATTTTTTCAGTCCGCTGAGTTGTACGATGGACATACGGGCGTTCATTCCCTGCCAAACCGCGCTGTGCGGCACGAAGCATTTTGAAACAGCCAGTCGCCGATAGCTGCGACAACGGCATTTGCATCGTGGATGACTTGGGCATTTGTGAAGCGCAGAACGCGTAAACCTGCTGACTCCAAGTACTGCTGTCTGTCTTCGTCATATTCTGCTTGAGCGGGCTCGTCATGGATGGCTCCGTCAAGCTCAATAACTAATCTAGCCTCATAACAATAGTAGTCGACAATGAAGGGTCCAATAGCATGCTGTCTCCTAAAGCGAAAGCCGCGGACTTGTCTCTTGCGAATGTGCTGCCATAACTTGGCTTCCGCGGGCGTCGGGTTTCGGCGCATCAAACGGGCGCGTTGCTTGATGTCGTCGTGGATGACTCGATTGGTGTGCGTATCGGGGCGGATAGTTCGCTGGTCGGGTTTCGGCACGTTTTTCTTACCCCATCCCCCGGCCCCTTCCCCAGCAAGCTAGGGAAGGGGAGACTTGGTACAAGATTAGCGGGAAATCCAAGATAGGATTCAATGGTTGACTGGCCAGCCCACTAGGTTCGCTCCGCGTAGCTCCCCCTTCCTCAGTTTACTGGGGAAGGGGGTTGGGGGGATGGGGTAGGCAGATAGCGTAAGCGGCTACATGTCTCCGCCGCCGACCATGCCGCGGGCGCGCCATTCGTTGAAGATCTCTTCGACGCGCTCGTGCGCCTGCGCCACCGCTTCTTCCGCGCTTAACTCGCCGAGGGCGACCTTCGCCGTCATGTTGGGAATGACGCTCTCGGCGAAGACCTGGCTGATGGCGGGGTTGGTGACGCCCGGGAAGCCGAGGTGGACGGACCAGTCGTTGACGGTCTTCAACACTTCAAACTTGTTTGGCGGCATCGAACCCCAGGGATCCTCTTCCAGCCAGCCGTCCAGCTCGGGTACGGTGCTGGCGTAGCAGGGGAAATTATAGAGCTCGCTGTGATAGGTCGCTTCGCTGTAGTTGGCGCTGTGATCGAGAATGAATTGCTTGGCGGCTGCCAGTTCATCGCCTTCGACGTATTCAGGGATCACATAGATTTGCCAGACATGGGACGAAGCCCAAGCCCCGGCCGGACCGGCAAGGGCGCTGGTGAATCCGATATTGGCGGCCGCTTCTTCATCAATCTTCTGCAGGCTGCGATAGGCGGAATTGGAGTTGAGAATATAACTCAGCTCGCCCGCGATCAGACCCTGGTTGTTGCTGGCGGCTGTCCAACCGAAGACCTCGTCGGTCATGGCTTCGTTCTGCAGCTGCGCCAGGTAATTGACGGCGGCGATGGTCTCTTCGCTATTGAGCACGACATTTTCATCCTCGTCCTGCACGCTGCCGCCGAAGCTCCAAATAGCGGCGCGGTTCGCCATACGGCTGTCCAGTTCAGGGCTCATGCCGATGCCCACCGGGATGCCGGTCGCTTCAAAGATGGAGCGTCCGCCTTCCAGCAAATCATCCCAGGTCTTGGGTCCTTCTGGGTAGCCGGCGTCGGTCCAGAGCGCGATGTCATAGTCGCCAGGGTCAGGCACGTAGCCATGAGTGTAGGCGTAATAGGTATCGACCACGGGCAGGTAGGAAGCGGCCTGGCAAGTGCTGGCGCGCTCACCCCACATTTCAGCGGCGGCGGTGTTTATGTCGCCGAGGTCATGCAAGCCGTCGATGAATGACGCTGGCGAAAAGAGCACTTCAACAATTGTATGGCCGTCTCCGGCGTCAATTTCCGCGGCCAGTGTGGAAAACAGTTCGGTGAAGTTGACGTGGTCGACGGTGACGCCGACGCCATTCGCTTCGCCCCACTCCGCGGCATAGGCATCAAACCATTCGTCATAGCGGGGCACGAAATGGCTCCATTGGAGCAGGCTGATTTCTGTGCCTTCGGCGTAGTCGCCTTGCGCGGAAATGCCGACGCCGAGCGCAGCGAAAACACAGAATACAAGTAACACAGGTATTGCGCGATTCATGAAATTTCTCCTCAAGGAATATATGGCCATTCGAATAGCCTGGCGGCTATCGTACATTGTCGATTTTAGCGGAGTGTAATCTGCTTGGCAACAAGTCTTGTTGAACGGGTAGTGTGTCGAATTCGGTTGAAATTCAAATGAGCCAAATTCAACTTCATCACAAAGGCGCGAAGGACTCTCAGGAAGTGGCATATTTCGCGGACAATTCTCGGCGCTCTCGCTTCTCTCGGTGTCCTCGGTGGTAAAGCTTTTTGTGTTTCAACCGAAAAGGATACACTTCCGTCGATCGTCCGTTCAGCGGTGACGCCTTGCCGCACATGCTAATCTATGCTGGCCAGACGGCGCTAAGACCAGGCGGCGAAGATCTCTTCGATACGTTCGTGCGCTTGGGCGACGGCAGCGCGCCAATATTAGTCGACAGCAGTGTGGGTGACAATATGATTAGATAAGCGGAAGCAAGCGTCAAGACCTTGCGCCTTGAATGCTGCGGAAAGGAAAGAGACTCAGAAGAGCTTCAACTGGCGCGCTGGCTGCCGGCCATTCAGCAAGACGTATCTAGCCAGCCTGTGCGGGGTGCGAATGCCGATCTGCTTGAGGTGGATTAGCTCGGTCAGATCGCCGCGGCGACGTGAGCGGATGATGGCATCGGCGCCAACCGGACCGACGCCGGGAATGCGCAAGAGCTTTTCGCGCTCGGCGGTCATTACTTCGATGGGCTGATGCAGCAGGTTCTCATCGGCCCAGGCTTGCTTGGGATCGACATCGGCGCGCAGGTTGCCATCGCGCAAAAAAGGCAACTCTTCGACATCCCAGGTGTAATCACGCAGCAGAAAGCTCGATTGGTATAGCCGGAATTCGCGCAGCGCTTCCGTCGCTGGCAAGTCTTCGAATGGCGTGCCTGGGACGGGCGAAAAGGCCGAGTAATAGACTCGCGCCAATTTGGCCAGGCGGTAGAGCTTATCGCTCATCGTCAGTAATTCGAGATCGGTATCGCCAACGGCCCCGACGACGAACTGCGTAACGCTGCTGGCCAATTTCTGATGGCGGTTGTCGCTGCGAATCTCTTGCGCCCACATCAGCATTTGCAGCAATTCCTCGACGAAGACTTTCTTGGGGGCGAGCGCGGCCAGCCGCTCGCTGGTCGGCGCTTCCAGATTGACCGAGATGCGGTCAGCCAGCTGCATGGAGCGATAGAGCTGGTCGTATTCGATTCCGGGCATAATCTTGAGGTGAATGTAGCCGCGGTATCCTAGTTTGTTCCGGATGATTTCGGCGGTATCAATGATCTTGTCTTGCGTAGTCACCGACCCCTTGATGATGCCGGAGGAGAGGAAAAGGCCATCCACTTTGCCGGCGCTTTCCAAAGTGTCGAAGGCAGTCGCCATCTCGTCGGGCGAAAAGGTGACGCGTTTGGTTTTGGCTCGACCCGCGCGAAAGACGCAGTAATGACAGTTGCGTTCACAGGCGGTGGTCATCATCGTTTTGAGCACCGGTTTGGGACCGCGCGGCGTCTGCAGGTTGGCGATGCAATCACTGAAGTTGAATTCTTGCTTGCGGCTGCGGCGGACGCGCTCGGCTTGCGGGCTGTCGCCGGCGGGTTCGTGCAGGGTGACATCGCCCATTTGCGAGAGCTTGGTCAGGGTTTCGGAGACGAGACGGCCAGCCATGTCCTAATAATATAGAACATTTGTGTTAGAGTCAAGGGAGAGTTACGCGAATTCGACCTGGGATTATTCTAGTAGCAGCGGCTGCTGGATGCGGAGCCAGGGCGGTTTTTTGCGCTTCATCGCTTCGACCACCAATTCGAACACGTCTGAGATTTCGCCGTTGCCATCGACCTCGACGATATCATGCCCCATTTGGCGTAGCAGCGCGATTCCTTCCTGATATTTTCTCAGTCGTGTCGGCAAGTCGTTCTCAAATAACTCGAGTGAGGTTTTGCGCTGGTCCATGCGGTGATAGGCTTCGACGGCATTTACTCGCAGCACGATGGTCAGGTCCGGCACGCGCGCTCGGCTATTCATGCTGTAGACGTCTTTCATGCCAATATCATCGCGCGACTGATATACCAGCGAGGAGAGCATGTAACGATCGCAAATGACGATACGGCCTGTGCCCTGAAGATGTGGCTCGATGCGCGTTTTGAGGTGATTGCTGCGATTGAGAGCGAATGCTTGCGCCAACTCAAGCGGAGTAAGAGTAAGTTCCCGCTTAAGGGCTTGACGGATCTCGGCGCCCACCAACGATTTATCATGAGGCTCTTGCGTTAGCAAAACGTCATCATCATGCGTTTGCCGCAAGACCTGTAGTAGGCGCTCTGCGATACTCGTCTTGCCCGCGCCATCAATGCCCTCGATGACGACGAAGTAGCTGCCATCCGCCATTGGCTGAATTCATCCGTAATTCGTTATCGGGCAGTATAGAATAGCTTCAGTAAGTGTAGTTTACAAGCATACTCAGATGGCAATCAGGGCAATCGCATCAAATTGAAATGACGCTGAAATCAACTATTTCCCCACAACTTTCGTAATTCTGTAGGGGCGTTTCGCGGAAACGCCCGCTATGTATCGACTATTTTCACGGGCGTCTCACGAGACGCCCCTACAATTTGACACTTTTAGACGGAGATTGGCGCGAAATGATTTTGAAGCGATTGCCCTAGATGGCAATGGAGATTCGCTTAGGAATCATGAGTCATGAGCGGAAAGCGTTAAGTCTACTATACTGAATGGGAGGTGTGGCAAACTCTTATGCGAGCGACTAGATGACAGGACGAGAAAGCCAACGCGAGCGCGGCGGACCAAGCAGGCGGCAGATGCTGCAGGGGCTGGCGTTGGCCGGCGCTCTCTGTCTGGGCGGGGCGGCGACAGCCTTGCTGCGAAACCGGCCACGCGTCGTGGTCATGCCAAATGGCGATGATCTCCCCGAGGCTTCACCGGCGATTGCGCGTCCTGCGATCGTCAGCCGTGATGAATGGGGCGCGCTGCCCGTCAATCATTCGGCGCTTAATGAGAACGGATTCTATCAACGGGTTAGCAATCCCTATGGCTGGTATGTTTACCGGGGCGAACTGCGCGACAACTACCAGACGCTGATCGTGCATCATAGCTCGTTCTATGAAGCCGACGCCCGTGCGACGCTGCTAGAGGCGCAGCGCTTGCACCGGGAAGACCGGCACTGGGCTGACATCGGTTACCACTATCTGATTGACATCGACGGCACGATATATGAAGGGCGGGATCTGGGCGCTCGAGGCGTACATACGATGGGACATAATACCGGCAGCGCCGGTCTCTGTCTTTTGGGCGACTACCGATTTGCGCTTCCGCCTAAAGCGCAATTGGAAGCAACGGGGGTCTTGGGGCGCTGGCTCGTCGCCGAGCTCGCCATAACGCACTTGGCTGGACACAGTCAGTTCAATCCGTCGACCTTGTGCCCGGGCGCCGCCTTGTTGGAGAGTTTGCCGGATATGGCAGCGCGGCTTGGTCTGGAATATGGTACGGATGGTTATGTGCCGACGGCGCTGGCCGGGGACGGCTGCGAATGCTGCGGCTGCCTTGACCTGCTGTAGTCTGCCGGCGACGAATTGGCGCCCCCTACACACTCGGCGCGCTCGTATGATAGAGTAACCCGGAAAGAGAAAGAGGAGGCATGAACGATGTCTGCGGTGCTGAGCGACCAAGAAATCAACGCGAGTCTCGCCAAGCTAAATGCTTGGGCGCGTGATGGCGATGAATTGACCAAGGAATTTCGATTTGACAATTATCTCGCCGGTTTGGCATTTGCCTCCTGCGTTGGCGTAATCGCCGAGGGCTTGAATCATCACCCGGATCTGGCCATCGGCTGGCGGCGCGTGAAGGTGTCGTTCACGACGCATGACGCCGGCAGCAAGCTCACGGCAAAGGACTTGGCCGCGGCTGCGGCGATTGACGCGGTCGGCTATCCGAACTAACGGCAGGCGCCATAGGCTTTGGGCATCTAAATTGGGTGTGCTTGCTGTATGTTTTTGCCGATCAAATGGTCCGGGCTTCTGCGATATCCTAGGGCGTTTTCAATGGGTCCGATAGCAGCGGCAAGGGACTAAACGTAGCGCGGACAACACTCGCGCTATATTGCCGCAGGCCGAATCATAGTGTGTTGCCGCGGAATGATTTACATGCATTTCAACCGAGTTCGACTTGAGGCCGGATTCCTCGCTCTTGGCGCGAAAATTGCCACTGGTTTAGGAATGAACGACCCTCGCAAGTGAGCGCGGGAGGGACGGCTTGCGCCTGCTGCTCTTTAATTTGGCAACCGATGTCAACGATCCGGTTCTGGCCTTCGCCCTGGACTGGGTTCGGCGATTGGCGCTGCATTGCGATTCCATTGATGTCATCACCATGGTTCGCGGCGAGGCGGACTTGCCAGCGAACGTGACCGTCTATTCGGCCGGGCGCGAGCGCGGATTGAGCAAGCCGCGGCGAGCCGCCAACTTCTATCGCCATCTGCTGCGGCTGCTGGCGGCGCGGCGCTATGACGCCTGCTTCGCGCATATGATGCCGCTTTTCGCCGGCATGGCCGGTCCTCTGCTCAGCGCGCGCGGGATTCGCACTGTTCTCTGGTATACGCATCGGCAGCGCTCGGCGCAATTGCGACTGGGCATGGCGATGTCTTGGCGGGTCGTCAGCGCCGATGCCACCAGCTTCCCCTATGAGACGAACAAGCTGCGCGTCATCGGGCATGGCATCGATACCGACTTCTACACGCCGCCCCCACCCCCTCGTCCCCTCGCCGACGGGTCTGTGTCTACGCGACCCCAAGATGAGGGAGAGGGAATGAAGCCGCCAAGCTCAGAGCGTACAATACAACCTCCCTTCCCTCCTGGTGGGGGAAGGGCTGGGGATGGGGGGGATCTGCTGGTTGTTCAAGTGGGACGGCTGGCGGCGATCAAGCATCAGGCGACGACGATCCAGGCGGTCGCGGGGACAGCGGGCGACCTGGCGCTGATCGGTGGCGCGCAAGCGGGCAGCGCGTCGGGATACGAGGAGATGCTGAAAGAAAGGGCCGGGCAAGTCGGGATGAACGAGCGCTGCCGTTTCACGGGCGATCTGCCGGCGGCGGCTGTACGAGACTGGTATCGGCGGGCGACGGTCGCGGTCAACATGAGCCCGGTTGGGCTTTTTGACAAGGCGGCGCTGGAGAGCATGGCTTGCGGTGTGCCGACCATCGTCTGCAATCCGGCATTTGCGCCGCTGCTGGGCGAGCGCGCCGACCTGCTGCTGACAGCGGGACCGGACGATGTCGCTGGACTGCGCGACCGGCTGGAGCGTTTGTTTGCGCTGCCGCCTGAAGAGCGCGCCGCAATCGGCCGGCGGCTGCGGAACGGCGTCCTGCGCGAGCATAGCCTTGACGGATTGAGCGAGCGGCTGCTGGCGGTGCTGCGGACCGGGGAGTTGCCGGAATCACCCCATTCCCGAAGGTCTATGTCTACGTGACCTAAGCCCTTCCCGAAGTGCAGTGTCTACGCGCACCCGCAAGGAGGGAAGGCGAACTAGATTGCAAACAATGGGGCCTCAGCCGGCGTAGCTCCAGCCCAGCTGCGTCAGCGACAGGACATCGGGCGGCGCGCCTTCTTTCATGACATTGGCGTTGATCGCTTCGCCGACGACGATATCGTGGTCGCCGCCGACATCTACGATTTGGGTCACTTTGCATTCGATGAAAGCGGCGCATCCCGCCAATACCGGCACGCCGGTCTCGGGCGCCGCGCTGAATTCGGCCGCATCCATTTTTTCCGGCTTTTTGGCGCGTCCGGTGGTGACGCCCATGATGGCGTCCGAATCGGCTTGCAGGAAGAGGTTCAGCCCGAAGGCGCCGCCGACCGCGAGCAAGCCGCGTGAATAACAGGATTTCTGAATGCCGACCGCGAGCAGGCGCGGGGCGTAGGACATCTGCGAGACCCAATTGACGACCATGGCGTTTACGTCATCGCCGCTCTTGGTGGTGAAAGCGTAAAAGCCATAGGGCATCATGCGCAGGGCGTCTTTGATCTTGTCGTCGGACATAGGTGATTTCTCCTGGTCAGCTAGATATTCCACATTTCACTATAGCGCAACAAAGCGAGCATGTCATGCCTTGTCGCGTTGCGGCGGGCGGCCCCTAGGGTTTTGATGACTGCTCGGCATTGTCCAGCTGGGCGGATATGCGCTCCAGCACTTCGAGGATCTTTTCATCGGTTGTCGGTTCTGGCTCCGGCTCTGGCTCGGGCTCGGGTTCTGGCTCTGGTACTGGCTCGGGGATGACTTCTTCCTTTTCGCCATCAAGCCTGTCGCCGATATCATCGACCGCTTCATCCAGCTTGTTGACGAATTTGACCAGGAGGAAGATGGCGGCGGCGGTGATGAGGAAATCGATGACGACATTGACGAAGTTGCCGATGTTGATGGTGGCCGCGGCCGCTTCGACATCGCGCCCGAAGTTGAGCAGATCGAGCGGGATGACCCAATGGGAGAAGTCGAGCCCGCCGGTGAGTTGCCCGATGGGCGGCGTGACGACATCTTTGACGAGCGAGGTGGTGATGCCTTTGAAGGCGGTGCCGATGATGATGCCGACGGCGAGGTCGACCACATTGCCGCGCATGACGAACTTCTTGAATTCTTCGATTATCCCGCTCATGTTGGTCTCCTGGAATAGTGGCTGGTTTCATTTTACCCCCTCTAAATCTCCCCCATTGCAATGGGGGAGACTTTTTTCGCCACAACTGGCGCTGATACGTCGAAGCGGCTACAGAAAACTCCTGAAATTTGATAAGTGTATAGATACAGTATGTATACGGGGGGGGGGGGGGGTAGCCCCCTTGGCGGGCGGCTGCTGGAAGTGGGGGAAGGATTCGGGGGGCCGGGGGCGGGGGGGGGGGGGGCA
>JAPOYT010000001.1:13459-48787 GCA_026706445.1 Chloroflexota bacterium | reverse complement strand
GGGGTGGGTTTTTTTTTTTTCCCCCTCGTTGGGCCTCGCTGGTCGCACCGTCTTCAAAAACTTTATTATTTTTTTTTTTTTTTTTTTTTTTTTTGGGGGGGGGGGGGGGGGGGGGTAGCCCCCTTGGCGGGCGGCTGCTGGAATTGGGAGAAGGATTCGGCGGGCCGGGCGCGGCGGGAGATCGCGCATTGCTATGCCGACGGAATATTTTTTTTTGGCCATCTGGCCATCTGACGCGCTGGGCGCGGGTTGGTGTGGAGGGGCTCATGTGGACAGGGTAGCATAGATCAGTTGCGAATGGGAGAACAAATGTTCACGTATGGGGATTTCGGCGCGGGGTAGCGTAGGGGATTTTACCACCGAGGGCACCGAGGGGATTCACCACAGAGGCGCGGAGGGCACAGAGGTTTTTCGCCGCAGAGGCACGGCAACGGGGAGATTTTCTTCATCACTGGGGAGGGGGAAAGCGGATGGTCGCGCGGGCTTCGTCCTTTGGTTAAATTGTGTATCCCTGTCCGATTACTCTGATTCCGACTGGAAGTCAATATCAGTCATTGACGGGAAGCGATATGAGAACATCGTTTTGCCGTTTCTATTTGTAACTGCGAAGTCGCCCCGATTAATGATATCCATGCCAATCAATACATCAATACCTGTTAATTCAGTTTGCGCTACGTTGGGCATAGGAAAGGCAATTCCATTTGGCAGCACAAGGCCGACATGGTATATAGGCACTTCGTCTGTACCATGCGCGTGCGCTATCGGAATGAAACCCTCGTGCGTTATGCCAAGCGTATCAACAACCCTCTTGCCTATTACGCTGTGTGTAGCCCCCGTATCCCAAAGCGCCGAGAACTCATGCAGTCTGTCTATAGAGTCAGGTTTCGATGCCGACTCAATGAAGGAAAACAAATCTGAAATTGAACACGGGCTTATAAGCTGATTTTGTAAAGAATCCCATTTCCGTGTCCATACGTGGGGTGTTGAAGTCATGAAGAGGATACTATTCTTGGCGTATGCAAATGCACCGTCATCGCATCGATGCTTTCCTCAATCCTCTGCAGCAGAACAGTTCCTCTTTCATGGTCTTGGTAGACAGCCTTAGCAGCATCCTCGTAGCAAGAATACACGCCGAGTAAATCATGACCTTTTATTGCAACATAGTTCCCTGCACCGTGCTTTTCAGCGAGATCATGCATAATCTCAATGAAATACCGGTATTCCTTTTCAAGTGGTCTCATTTTCCGCCTCACAATAGTTGTTACAACATACAGCAATCATAGCACAATATGGCTGCTGATCACCTCCCCGCCACAATCCGCGCCTCATCCTCGCTCAGCCCGCGCCAGATTCAAGTCCAGCAGACGCCGCAGAATCTCTTCCTCGTCGTCCAGCACGGCGACCTCCCAGCCGTAGGCAGCGCATTCTACCATCATCCTTCGCGCGCCCAAATCCCTCGCTGCGGCAAGCGCCCCCAATCCCGAACGATGCTATACTGCGCGATATGGAGAGAGAGTCAGACGTATCGCGCTTGGTCGCGGAGGCCAGAGCGCGCGGGGGCGCCCCTTTTCTGCTGAGCTTGCTGGAGGCGCTCCGGCCGATTGCGCCGGTCTTGGCGAACGCTATGCTGGTGGCTGAGCCATTGGCTGCCTTGTGGGGCGGTGGCGGCGCGCTGCGGGAATTGGCCGACTTGCTGGAAGAGCCGGACGGCTTCGAGGCGCTGCGCCGTTCTTTGGCTGAGGAGCCGATGGAGTAGGGGCAATTGGACCAGACGACGCTGCAGGTCTACGCTGTTCTGTTCGTGTTCGCGACGGTGCTGCTGGTGTATACGGCGCGCTATTTTCAGCGGCGGGGCCGGCAGCGTCCGCTGCGGCGGATGGCGGCTGTGGAGCGCATCGGCGAGTGGACGAATCAGTCGATTGAGGCGAACCGTCCGCTGCATCTGGCGCTGGGTAGTACGGCTGTCGGCGAGGACCGCACGGCGGTCGCGCTGGCTGAAGCCGAGTTCTTTCATCACATCATCGAGCGGGCGGACGCCAGCGATGTCTCGCCGATCATCACGACTTCGGCGGCTTCGAGCGTTCCGCTGGGGCAGGATACGGTTTGGCGCGCCTGGGAGGGCGATGCATATCTGTCGCGAGTGCAGTGGTATCCGCCCGATATCGCCTATGCGGCGGCTGTGACGGCGGCGCTCAAGACGGATGATCCGGCGGCGCATGTGCTGGCCGGGGGCTTTGGGCCGGAGTTGGCGTTGATGCTCGACAGCGCCGATCGCCGCGGGCAGGGCAGCCTGGCGGTCAGCGATCGCCTGGAGGGTCAGGCGGTGGCTTATGCCATGGCGGACGAATGCCTGATCGGCGAGGAGCTTTTCGCCGCGGCCGGTTACGCGACTGACGACGGGCGCGCTCAAGCCGATGCCATCGTGCTGGATGTCTGGCGCGCGCTGCTGATCATGGGCATGACGATTGTGCTGATGCTGGAAGTCGCCAAGCGGATGCCCTGGCTGAATTGGGCGGTGGTGCTGTCGGTCTCGGCGGTTCTGGCGGTCTTCGGTTTAATCATCTATCGCAGGCGCTGACGGGAGTTGGGACATGGGACGCGGACAACGTTTCGGTACCGCTCTCTCCGCGTTTGTCGCCTTCGTCATTGGCATCATCACCGCGCTGAGCCTGTTGCTGGGCGATAATCCGGCGCTCTTCGGGAATCAGCCCGGCAGCGATCAGCTGGCCGGTTTGCTGGCTGTGCCGGCTGATGTCTTGCTGCGCCTGGTTGTCATTGTCCTGGCGCTGAGCATCGTCATCGGCATCGCCAATCTGCTTTATGTACATGTGGGCCGCTTGTCGCGCGGCAAGTTAACCAGCGCCGTAGTGCTGGTCAGCTTCGGCTTCACCATATACTGGTACGTGGCGCGGCAGGGTGATGCATCGCTGCTGGAGGCGGTGCAGGTGCCGATCGAGTCGGCGCTGGCGGCGCTGCTGGCATTGTCGCTGCTGCATGGCGGCTCGCGGGTTTTGAGCAAGCGCGCGGATATCTGGGGCCTTCTCTTTGTGGCGGTGGCGGTGGTTGTGCTGCTGGCCAGTTTGCCGCTGGCGGAATTGGCGCCGGTTCAAGCCTGGCGCGACTGGCTGATGCGCGTGCCGGTGGGGGCCGGCGCCCGCGCCCTGCTGCTTGGCATAGCTTTGGGCACGGTGGTCACGGGCCTGCGCGCGCTGCTTGGTCAGGATCGCTCCGTCCGGGGATAAGCGATGGACGAAGAATTCAACTGGCTGGAATACAGCGAGAGCATAGAGGCGGCTGCGGAAGAAAGCGAAGTGGTCAGCGACCGTCGGGGTCTGCGCCGCTTCCTGCCGCGCCGTCCCAGCTTGCCGAGTCTGCCTCGTCTAGCGCGGCCGCGGCTGCCGAGCCTGGGCCTACCCAGCTTTCGCCGAAGCGCGTCCGCCCCCGATCAGCCCAGCGCGACCGACTTGCTTGGCGGCCAGGCGGAGCGTCCGCTGGATGATCTGGACGAGCGTCTGCGCGCGCTGCGAGACAGGTCTGCTCTGGCGTCGCAGCCGCCCCCGCCCGCCCATCAGGCGCTTTACGATGTCGATGAGATACTCACCGGCCCCGAACTGCAAAGTAAACCCGGCGGCGTCATCAGCGCGGGCGCCCTATCCAGAGCGCAGCAGCAGCAAGTGGAGATGCTGCGCGATATCGTCGGCGGGCCCGGGGAGACGGGTGGGTCCGGCGGTCGCAGCCTGCGCAGTCTGTCCGCCTTTTCCTTGAGCGCTGTGCCGCGCTTGTTGGGAACGGCGCTCTTGCTGCTGGCCGTCGCCTTGCCATTTGTGTCATCGGATTATGCCGAGGGTGAATTGCCGCCTTCTGTTTTCCCTGAAGATCGCCATAGTCCCCGGACGATGTACGACCTGCTCGATAATCTCACCCGGGATGATTATGTGTTGGTCGCCTTCGAATATGGGCCGACCGCCGCCGGTGAACTGGACCTCCTGGCCGACCTGCTGCTGCGGCATATTTTCGCGCAACGCGCCAAGCCGGTCATCGTCAGCAGCAATCCCATCGCCATCGCGCGCGCGCGGAACATCATCCGGGGGATCAATCGATCCCAGCCGATAGCGGAGGCGCAACTGCTTCATGGCGAGGACTACTTCGTGCTGCGTTATCTGCCGGGCGGCGCGCTCGGCCTGCGCGAATTGAACGAGAACTTCGCCGATATCGCGCGATTCTCGGCGAAGGGCCTGCCGACCGGTTTGAATTTCGCCTCGCTTGAAGAAATGACGGAAATCGTTCTTATTGCCGAAAGCGCGGAAGACGTTAGAAACTGGGTTGAGCAGGTGGTTTCGGCGGACGAGGCGCTGCGCCTGCTTGTCGCGACAGGCTATGCCGCTCAGCCGCTGGCGCAAGCCTATGCCGACAGTATGGATAAGGTCACAGGACCGCTCGTCGGCATACGCGATGCCTTCACCTATGGCGAGAAACTGCAGACCACCTTTGGCGGCCTCGTCCCGGTTGAAGCGCCGGTCGAACCCGAGGTTGAGTTGGTAGATGCCAATGTGGCGTCGGAATCACAAGCGGAGTTCCCGCCGGCGACCGTATCCCCGGTTGCAGTCGTCCCGGCCACTGCGCTGCCCCAGCCGACCGCGACGGCTCCGCCAACCGTCACGCCTCCGCCAACCGCCACGCCGCTCCCCACTGACACACCTGTGCCCACCGCTACGGAAGCGACCATCCTCGTCGTCGAGGTTACGTCAGAGCGGAATGTGAACATCCGCCTCGGGCCTACGACCGTCCACGAGATTGTCGGCCTGGGTTACAAGGGCGATATGTTCGTGGTCATCGGCAGCAACGGCGATGGCAGTTGGTATAACATTTTGCTGCCCGGCGGCGTGGAAGCGTGGATCGCCGCCTTCCTGGTCGAAGAACGGGTCGTTACCGCCACAGAATTCGCCGGCGCGCGGGACAGCGCCTCGACCGGCGGGCCAGCGGAGCGCGCCGTTCTGCAAGTGGATTTCGGATTCCGCCTGGGCAAGACCGGGCCGCGCTTCTATCAGGCGCAGCCGCCGGCGACGGGCGACAGACCCGCATTGGCGCTCAGTCGTGACCGCAGCGGGGAGATCTCGCGCCTGCAAGCCATGACGCTCGGCACTCTGGCTGCCGTCCTGCTGATCGTCTTCGGCAATACAATCTACGCTGTGCGCGGGCTTCTGCGCTGGCGTGACGGGCGAGGCAGGTGATAGCTCGTGACGGAGAATACAATCACACTCGTCAGCTTCGTCTTGACCCTCATGGTCTTCAGTTACCTGCTGGGAGATGCGCCGCTCATCGGCAACCTGTATCGAGTGGCGGTCTACATATTCGTCGGCATGACGGCCGCCTTCACCCTGATCGTCAGCTACGAAGGCCTGATCCTGCCTTATTTGCAGGACATCCAGGATCAGTCAAGCGCCTGGACGACGCTGGGCTGGCGCGCCGACATTTACATCTTCTTCACAGCATTGCTCTTTGCTTTGCTGCTGCTGCTCAAGCCCTTCAAGCCGCTGGCCTGGCTGACGAATAGCGCCTTCGCTGTGGTCATTGTGGTCGGGGCCGCTGTTGGCGTGGTTGGCGCGCTAAACGGGACTGTTTTCCCGCTGCTGCACGCGGCTGTCGCGCTGCCGGAAGACCTCAGCGCTGATTTCGGCGCGCTGGTCGATACGCTGCTCATCTTCGTCGGGACGATGACCGCGCTCTATACTTTTCACTATCAGGCGCGGGCTGGCGCAGACGGCGCCGAGGAGGAGAGCCGAATCGGCCGCGGGTTCCGTCACATTGGCAAGGTCTTCCTCGTCACCACGCTCGGCGCCATTTATGCCTCCACACTGCTGACCAGCCTGACGATCCTGACGGAAAGGATCGGTTTCCTCTTTCAATTTGGAGCCTGATCCATGACCGAGAGACCGATCAATTCGATCCTCGCGGCCGATTTCGGCAGCGTCAATACACGCGCCCTGCTCTTTGATATCGTCGAAGGCGAGTATCGACTCGTGGCCCAGGCCAAAAGCCGGACGACCATCGGCTCGCCGATTGACGACGTGCACGAGGGGCTGTCCCATGCGCTGCGGGAAATCGCCCAAGGCAGCGGACGCCGCTTCTTTGATGAGGGTGGCGCGCTGATCCACCCCGAGCAAGTCGATCGCGCCGGCGTTGACTATTACGTGACCACGGCGAGCGCGGGCCTGCCGACGCGCGCGGTGCTTGCGGGGCTCTACGAGGGACAAGACCTGGCCGCGGCTCGTCAGGCCATCGCGCCCTTCTATATTGAGGTTGCTGCGGAGCTGCACCTGGAGGATGGGCTGGGTCCCCGGGGCCGGCTCAACCGCATCGTGCACAGCCGCCCCGGTTTGATTCTCATTACAGGCGGCACAGACGGCGGCGCGCGGACCGCCTTGCTGGAGCTGCTGGCGCAGATACGCCAAGCGGTATCGCTCATCACGGGAGGGAGCCGCCCGACGGTCGTCTTCGCCGGCAACAGCAGCTTGACGACATCCGTCCGCGAAATGCTCGGCCAGCATGTCGAAGTCCTGATCGCGCCCAACATCCGGGGGCGAAACGGCATAAACCTCGACGGCCTGCAGCGCGCGCTGGCGGGTTTCTTTGAGGAAAGCAAAGGAAGGAGCAAAAGCTACAAGCGGGTCGCGGCCATGACTGACTCGGGCATCCAGCCAAGCGCCCGCGGCATCGAAACAATGACGGCCTTCTTCGCGCGTCAAGTCAATGGCGCCGCGCTCAGCATCGACTTTGGCAGCGCTCGGTCACAGCTTTCTTTTGCCCAGGCCGGCACGGTGCAGACTCTTGTCCGCAACGACATCGGCGTCGGCCATAGCGCAGCCGCGGCCTTGGATCTGATCGGCGAGCCGGCGGTGACTGCCTGGCTGCCATTTCATCCGCGCAGGAACGAACTGGCGCAATACGCCCTGGACAAAGGCTTGCGAGTGGACAGTGTCCCCCTGGATATGCGCGAGCGTTATATCGAGTATGCGCTGCTGCGCGCGGGAATCCGATATCTGCTGGCGGAGTTGCAAAGGGGGAGCGCCGGTGCAGCGGGCGGGCCGGATGCGGCGCATGTCAAGCTGGCGCTGGTGGCCGGCGCAGCGATCACCGGCAGCGGCCAGGGCGCGCTCGATTTACTGCTGCTGGCGGATGCGCTTCAAAGTGAAGGCTTGCTGAACGTGAAATCCGATCCACATGGCGCGCTGGCGGGACTGGGCGCATTAGCTGCGGTCGAACCCAAGGCAGTCGTGCAACTGCTCAACAACAACGTCCTGGAGAATGTTGGTACGCTGATACGCGTGGTGGGCAAGGCGCCGGCGGGGGCTACAGCGCTAAAGGTCAGCGCAAGTCAACAAAATGGAGAACGGCTGCAGCGAGAAGTGACCGTAGGCGATGTATGGCATCTGCCGGTGCCGGCGAACGCCAAGGTAGATTTGCGGATTCAGGCGCGGCGCGGTCTCTCGGTCGGCGGCAAGCGGCGGTTGCGCCTGCAACTCTCGGGTGGACGCGGCGGCGTCTTGTTTGACGCTCGGCTGGGGGCGATGGATGCTGCGGCGTCCATGACCGAACGCGCCGTGAATATGCTGCGCTGGTTCGCCGCGGTTACGGGCCAGGAGAATCCGGTGGTTATCCCTGAGAGTTGGCTGGCTGGGCCGGAAACCTAGTTATTCCAATAGACGAACCGCGTGTCTACTTCACCGCGCCCATGGTCAAGCCATCGACCACGTTTTTGCGGATGAACATCGCCAGGAAGAAGATCGGCACCATCACCACCATGCCGGCGGCGGCCATCTGTTCCCACATGATGCCGCGGGCGCCGCTGGTCGTCATCAGCGCGACTTGCATAGTCCGCATCTCGCGCCCGATAATCAGGGCGAAGAGAAACTCGTTCCAGGACATGATGAAGGCGAAGACCGAGGCGACCAGCACGCCGGGGCGGATCAACGGCAGGGAAATGAAAAACAGGATCTGAAAGTCGTTGCAGCCGTCGACGTAGGCGGCTTCTTCGATCTCGCCCGGCAGCGCGTCGACGAAACCTTTGATCATCCAGATGGCGTAGGGCAGCACGATGGACATGTTGACGATGATCAAGCCCAGGCGCGTCCCCAGCAGCGGACTTCCAAAGATCTCGACCGTGCGGAAAAGCGTGAAGAAGGGAATCGCGACGACAATGGCCGGGATGAACTGCGTCGTCAGAATCCAGATGAGCAAGACGCCATTGCCCAGGAACTGATAGCGGCTGAAGGCATAGGCGGCCAGCGTCGCCAGCGGTATGGCGATCAGGATTGTCGCGCCGGAGACGACCACGCTGTTGAAGACGTTGGGGACCATTTTGCGCCCGACTTCGCCGCGCTCGCGATCGGTGCCCTCGTTGATAATCACCGACTCGTCGGAAAAGATGATCTCGAAATTATCAAGAGTGGGCGTAAAGATGATGTCGGTTGTGTAGGCTTTTTCCTGCGGCTTGATGGCGGTCAGCGCCAGCCAGAGTATCGGCAGCATGATAAAGGCGATGATGAGCAGCAGCGCGGCCGTTTCCAGCAATTTGGCGCTCTGCTGCCGGAAGCCGGGTTTAATCCTTGAGGCGCTTGCGGCTGTCATCGTTCTGCTCAGTCGCGATTCAAGACCAGCGATACATATAAGGCGGCGCATATGGTCAGCACTACGACCAGGATGTATGACTGCGCCGAGGCATAGCCGATATCCAGGCCGCGGACGAAGCCGACCTGGTGAATGTAATAATTGATCGTCTGGGTGGCGCGCACCGGTCCGCCGCCGGTCATCGTCACCACCTGATCGAACATTTTCAGCGAGAAGATCGTCTTCAGCATTGTGACGATCAGGATGACCGGGCGCAGGAGCGGCAGCGTCACGCGGAAGAATATCTGTATTCGGTTGGCGCCATCGATCCGCGCCGCTTCAAATATCTGCTCGTCGATCGAGCCCAAGGCGCCGACGAACATCAAGGCGATCAATGGCGCCCAGCCCCAGGTCTCGCTCATCGCCAGCATGAACAGGGCCCAGAACTTGTCGCCCAGCCAGACGATGGACTCGCTGATCAGCGGGATCTCCACCAGGGGCAGGGCATTGACGATGGATAAGACGAAGTTGATCGGCTTGACAATGAGACTGTCGATCAGCAGGTCGTATATGCCGTAGTTTTCGTTCAGCATGAAGCGCCAACTGTAACCCTTCAGTGCCGGACTGACGGCGAAAGGAAAAATCAGCAGCACTTTGGTCAGCGTATGCAGGCGGCCGCCCTTCTGTACGATGACGGCGATGCCGAGCCCGATGACGACCGAGAGGGCCACGCTGATTACAGTGAACCAGAAAGTAACCTCCAGGCTGTTGATGAAGCGGGAATCCCTGAACGCCAGCGCGTAGTTATCGAGCGTCAGCAAGCTCCAGTCGATATAGAGCCCGCCTTCGCCGAATTGAATGGCGAATTGCGGTGGCTTGCGCAGCTTGTATTTGTGGAAGCTGAAGTAGAGCGCCGCGATCAAAGGATAAATCGTCGTCAAGACGATGATGAGGAGGGCGGGCCCCACGAGCACCCATGGGACCCAGCGTTTCTTGCGCATAAGCTACCCCCCATCCCCCAGCCCTTGCTCCCCCCTCAGTCCCCCCGCTTCAAACGGGGGGAGGGTTTCCCACAAGGAGGGAAGGGGAGCATGTCGAGCATTAACAAGCAGTTGCTTTGAGCGCCGCTCGACAGGAGAAAATGGATACGATGCCATGTGTATCCCCGTGCAGTTAAAGCCCCTCCCTCTTGATGGGGGAGGGGTTGGGGTGGGGGTGAGCACCCGCCAGTCTAGTCGTAGTAGCCGGCCGCTTCCATGACAAAGCGGACGTCTTCCGCCGCCAGATCGAGCACGGCTTGCGTATCGGCCATGGAATCGACGGCGAGTTCGTTGATGGCTTCGGCCAGGATCGGGATGATCTCGGTGTATTCCGGGATCAGCGGGATGGTGCGCGCATTTGCGAGTACGGCGGAGGCGACGCCTAGCAGGCCGTCATGGAATTCATTCGCTTCGGGATCTGACAGAACCGAGAGTCGAACAGCGACGTTATTTACATACTCCTCATCCAACACAAGGCGACGCTCAGTGATCGGGTGGGTCAGCCACTTCAGGTATTCCAGCGCGGCGTCCAGGCTATCAGATTGCTTGAGCACGCCGACGGGCCAGAGGTAGCCGTAGGAGGCGGTATCGCCGCCTTCCCAGCCGGGGGCGGGCGCGAAGGCCGCGTTCTCAGCCACTTCCGACACATCGGAAGTTCTCATCCGACTGGCCATCCACCACCAGCCGATGAACATGGCGGCGCGTCCCTGAATTAATTCTTGATTGGCTTCCTGCTCGTTCCAGGCGACCGATGCCTCCGGGCTATGACCATCGCGGACGTAGCTGATGTACTGCTCGGTCGCGGCTAAGCCAATTTCGTTATTGAAGCTGGGCTCCCAGTTTTCGTCGAAAATATCGACGCCAGCGCCCCAGAGATGGCTGTACCAGTTGAAGAGATTCTGATCGACGTTCAGGCCGTAATACATAGCAATGGGGGCGATATCCATGCCAGCGGCTTCGATCGCTTCACCGATGGCGGAGATATCTTGCCAGGTCGCGGGCGGATCCATACCAACCGCTTCAAGCACGTCCGCGCGATAATGGAGCAGCAAGGGATGACCGCGGAAAGGCAAGCCGTAGATGGTGTCGCTCAGGCCGGTGGCCGCGCCTTGGTAAGCGGGACCATAGTCGTCCCAATCGATGCCGGCTTCTTCGACGAAGTCGTTGAGCGGATGCAAGAAGTCATAGATGTTGGTGCCCCAGGCGTCAACAAAGGCGACAATATCAAACTCGGTATTGGGGTTGGTCGCTTCCAGATAGAGTTGTTCCTGGAAGGAGCCGAAGGGCAAGTCGCCCCAGCTGACCGTGATGCCGGTCATTTCGGTGAATTCGGCGTCGCCTTTGGCCGCGGCCGAAGCGAATTGTGCTGCCGTACTGCAGCAGATCAGGAACTTCAGGTGCGTGCCGTCATAGGGTTTGCTCGCGTCCAAGCCGAATGTGGCCGGGTCCATAATGTCCTGCGCGAGGGCGTTCCCTAGGGGCAGGGACAAGAATAGGGCGAGCGCCAGGAGTAACGTAAGCTTGCGTGCAAAGATCATGAGAAGTCCTTTCCCTAGCAAATCTTGATACGGTTGTCAGGTTTTCGATGCAGGAGTTCAGCGATACTGGGAGCGAGTTTAACACAGGTTATGACTAATTCAAAAACGGCGGGAACAGTTTCAACTGATTGGTTTCCAGACGAAGAACTCGCCATCTTTCTCAACCCGGCCCAATCCCGGGAAATCCATATGATAGAAAAGCGTCAAGACAGCCTCGTCAACGCAGTGCTGCAAAGTACGCTTCCTCGTCTCGGCCGCCAGCGCGCCGTCGGAGTCGAAGCCGAAATGCCAGTCGATATGTTCGAACTGGAAGGGCTGATGCAGCAGGTCGACGACGTGCAGCAGCCGATCGCCGCCGGATTCCACCAGCAGTCCGGAATGCCCCAAGGTGTGGCCCTCCAGGCTGACTACAGTGACGCCGGGCGCCACTTCATCGCCGTCCCCGACGAAGCTGAAGCGGTCGCGCAGGGCGTTAAAGCGGGCCAGGTTTTGCTTATCCGCCTCGGCGTCTGAGGCGGCCCAGCGGCCCATCCACTCGTCCCACTCGGCCTGTGTCGTCACGTAGAGCGCGTTGGCGTAGACGGCTGAGCCATCCGGGTTGAAAAAGCCGGCGATGTGGTCGCCGTGAAAATGCGTCAGGTAGACGATGTCGATATCCGCCGGTGAAAGGCCGAGGCTTTCGAGCCCTCGCAGCGTACCTCCCATGCCCGGCGGTCCGGCCTCGCCAAAGCCGACATCAGCCAGGATGCGCGCCGAGCCGCTCTTGACAACCAGCAGATTCAAGCTGCCGGACGGCTCGCCCTCGCCCAGCGCGGCTTCGACCTCAGCCGGTTCAGCATTTGGGTAGCGCGCGATGACCGAGTCGCGGTCCATGAATGCCGCGCCTTCCTGCAGCACGGCGCATTCGATGTCGCCGATTTTTAACTGATAAACGCTCATGACGTGTTCCTTTCCTAGCGGATGATATTCGTCTGATCAGGCTGTATTTGAACGAAATGCGCCTCAACTGGCAACTGTATAAGAGCCGTATATCGCCAGCGCCGTAAGCAGCAAGATCAGGCCGGCGCCCATCCTTCCCAATAGCGCCGCGGCGGTCGACCCCGTATAGACCTTGAGCAAACAGAAGGAAATCCCGATGCCCATAGGGAAGACAATGCCATGCCAAAGATTACCGTAAAACGAATAGGCCTCGATGAACACCAACCGATACAAGACCGTATAAACTGCCGCTGTTCCGATCACGCCGCCCCAGTGACCGAAGGCCCAGCGCATTCGCGGCAGCAGCACCCCTTGGAAGACCAGCGTCTCAGCCAGGGGCTGCAAGGCGACTAACTGGATAAGCGCCAGCAAGATGCCCAAAGCCCCGTGTGGTTGAAAGCCCCAGATTAGCGGCACGGTCCGGAATACACCGCTCGCTAGACCGATCACAAGATCGAGCGCCAGCGCGATCGCAATGCCGATCATCAGCGACATCGGCAGCGGCAGCTCTCCTTTGACCAAACGCAGGGCGTGCCAGCTCTCTTCGCTGCTGCGGCGGCTGACCAGAACAAAGGCGATCGCCCCGCCCAGGCCTATCGCCCAGCTCTGCACCAGTTCAAATGGGAAAAGAACATCGCGGCTGTTTCCCGTTGATGCCATCACTGCCGACACCAGCGCCGGACCAATAAGCGCCAGGCACAGAAATAAAACGCCGACGGTCAGAAAAGCGCTCAACAAGCTCCAGGGCGGTTCCGCCGCCTCCGGCAGAGAGAGCTTCGCCATCAGCGACATGTCGCGCCGATCCTTTTGCGCTTCACTCATAGACAGATCCCTTCACCCGCGCGCTACCCTCTCATAGACGGCAGCGGTCTCCTGCGCGGTCTTGCGCCAGCTGTAATTGCTGGCCAGCGCCAAGCCCTGGTTGATCATGGTTTCCCGCAGCGGCTGCTGAATCAACAGCGCGATGATCGCGCCGGCCATCTCCCGCGCATTATCGATGATGTAGGCGGCGTCTTCCAGTACCTCTTCAAAGACGATGGCCTTTGATGTCACCACCGGCGTGCCAACCGCCATCGCCTCCAGCGCCATCAAGCCGAAGCCCTCGTACAAACTCGGGAAGACGAAGACATCGGCCAGCCGAAACAGGGCCGGCTTGTCCGCCTCGTCCACGAAACCGATCCAGCGCACATAATCGTCAATCTTCAGCCGGCGGCTGTATTCGCGCAAGTCGGGGAAGAGCTTGTCATCGTAACGCGGCTCCCGCCCGGCCAGCACCAGTGGGAAGGCATCGCCATCGGCTTCGCCGACGTAGGTATAAGCCAGCATCAGCATGTTGACCTGCTTGCGCCAATCGAAACCGCCTAGATACAAGACGAACTGCTCCGGCAGGTCATACTTCGCGCGGACGGCTTCGTCATTTTCAGCGCCGATTCGTGGATGAAAACGCTCGTCGGGCGCCAGATAAGTCACCGTGATGTCCTCATCCGCGATGCCCAGTTGCTCCTCAATATCGATCTTGGCTGTCTCGCTTATCGTGATGATGTGATTGCTGCCCCGCGCCGCCGCGCTGACCAGCGAGGTATAAGCGTTAGTGAACAGCCCCTGATTGTAGACGGGATAGAGCAGGGGGATGACATCCAGCACGGTTGTCACCAGCTTAACCGGGCAAGCCAGGGGCGTGCCCCAATAGGGCACATGGGCGATGTCCGCTCCGATCTCACGGGCGAAGCGGGGGAAGGTCCGCTGCTCGAATATGACTTTGCCGAGTTTGCTCCTTCGTTTGCGCTTGCCGGTTTCTATCGCGCGGACGCCAGCCGGAAGATCCGGTGGCGTGGAGATATGCGCCGGCAGTATCAGCGAAAGCTCCAACTCCGGCGCGACCCGGGGCAAGTGCTTGGACAGTCCCCGCAAATACTGCCCGCTGCCGGTGGACACCTGGTCATAAAACCAGCCGTTGATGGCGATGTGCACGGGGCAGCACCCCTCCCCCGGCCCCTCTCGCCATCTCTATGGCGAGCATCCATAGCGATGGAGAGGGGAGCAGATCATGCTTTATACATTTCGGATTGGAAGTAGGCGATGATCTGGTCAATAGTGTCATCGAGCGGCGTAGTCGGCTCCCAGCCGATTGCAGCGCCGATCTTTTCGATGCTCGGCACGCGCCGGCGGAAGTCCTCGAAGCCCGGCCGCGAATAGGCTTGATCGTAGGGCACAAGCTGAATCTCCGAGGCGCTGTCCGCCCGTTCACGAATCCGCCGCGCCAAATCCATGATGCTTATCTCTTCGTTGCTGCCGATGTTGTAGAGTTCGCCTACGGTCGCGTCACTCTCGGCCAAAGCCTGGATCGCGCCGACGACATCGTAAACATTGGCGAAACAGCGCCGCTGCTGCCCGTCCCCGTATACCTGAATCGTTTCGTTCGCCAGCGCCCAGCGCACAAAGCGCGGCACGACCATACCGTACTGCCCCACCTGCCGCGGCCCCACCGTATTAAAGAGGCGAAACAGCGTCACCGGAAGGCCGACCTCAGCGTGATAGGCGAAGGCGAGAAATTCATCGATCGCCTTGGAGGCGGCGTAGCTCCAGCGGCTGCGCCTGGTCGGTCCGGAGAGCGTATCATCGTCCTCGTGGAAGGGGAACTTCACGCCTTTGCCATAGACCTCGGACGTCGAAGCGATCAGCACGCGCCGGCGATAGCGGCTGGCCGTCTGGAGGATCATCTCGGTGCCGCCGATATTGACTTCGATGGTATTGATCGGCCGATCGATGATGTTGCGCACGCCCACCGCCGCCGCCAGATGAAAGATGATGTCGCATTCGCTGGCCAGGCGGTCAATGACGTGGATGTTGCGGATGTCCTCCACGGCATAAGTGAAGTGGGGATCCCCATCGAGGCGCTTGATATTTTCCAGACGCCCGGTGGACAGATTATCAATGACCGTCACGTGGTATCCATTCGCCAGCAGCTTTTCCGCCAGATGACTGCCGATGAAGCCGGCGCCGCCGGTGATCAAGGCGCGGATCATAGGCGCTCCTTTCGCGAGTCGGGCAATAACTTACACGTGGATTTTACACCTGAACGGGGATCGATACTTATTCCGTCGGCGCTACCCTCATTTGCGCCGGGCCAAATACAGCAGCGCGACCGTCTCCCGCGGTACGACGCCGGCAAACTCTCGCTTGATAAGCGCGCCGATCTCTTTGAAGAGTTGTCGCCGCGTTTTCGGCGGCAGCGCAATGTGGTCGGAAAAAGTGCTGAGCAGCTCGACATAAGCCCCGGCGCTGTATTCGGTCAGGACATAATGCTTGCGGATGGCGAGCTGTTCGAACAGGCCGCTGTTCGGGATAAGCTCGGCGTATTCCGTGCTGACCTCGTCGGGGCCGGGCGGGACGTCGTAAGCCTCCGCCATTTTCGGGGCGACGCGCCGGTAGATGTCTTGCAGCGCAAAGACATAAGCGCGACTGGCGTCGGTCAGCGCCGGGCGGTGCCAGAATAGCGCCAGCGCGCCGCCCGGTTTCAGCAGGTCATGCGCCTTGCTGAAGCTGATCGCCGGATCAATCCAGTGAAATGCGGTCGCCGCGTAAACCAGGTCGTAGGCGGGTGGAGACAGCGCGACCGTCTCGAAGTCGGCGTTGATCACCTTGACTTTGGGATACGCCGCCAAGTTCCAGCGGGCGACGACGGCGAGTTCCGCGCCCAACTCAATGCAATCAATCGCGCAGCCACGCTGGGCCAGTGGCAGCGTCGCCTGGCCTGTGCCGCTGCCGATTTCGAGCAAGCGCGCTTCGTCATCCAGGTTGGCGTAGGCGACGATGTCGTCGAAGAGCGCCGCCGGATAACTCGGGCGCGCCCGGTCATAGATCTGCGCGATCGGGTCGTATGATTTGCGGCGCTCGCTCATAGTCAGGCTCAGAATCGATTCGCCATCGTGCCGACATAACCGGTCAGCTCGGCATAGCCATAGCCGGTCTTGTCGCCGCTGACCCGCACCGCGCCCTCCCAGTAGACGATGCCGGCGCCGTGCAATTCCTGGTCCGCCAACAGCGGCGTCACGTCAATTCGAAAGCCGTCAGCGCCGCTGACTTCAATCTGCCAGCCCGCCGGATACTCGCCCTCGCTGTGCGGGCTGCGCCAGCTTCCGGTGGGCTCGATACGGATGTCCTCCGCGCCGAGTTTAAGCGTGCCCCCGTCGGGATGGATCAACAGCCCGCCGAAGGCCGGTGCCACCCCGCCGTCCACCAGTCGGATCTGCCCGACCATCAGCTCGCTGTCGTCAGCGAAGATCAGCCCGAACCAGTCCCAGCCCTGCGCATTGTCGCCCAGCGCCGATGTGCCGAATTCATGATCCATCCAGGTAAATCCCGCGACAGCGAAGCGCTGCCCGTCGACCGTGAGCCCCCCGCTCGTGATCAGCCGGCTCAAACTATAATAGTAACTGGCATTACCGATCTCTTGGCTTTTCTGGCTCAGCCCCTTTTCACCTTGCAGCGCCGGCGGCTTGACTTGCTGCAGCCCCAGGTCAATGGCGAAGTCGCCGCTTGTGGCGCTGATGCGCGTCTTCGTGGCATCGTCATTTTCCGCTTGCACACCCCAGTCTTCCAGCCAGACGCGGTACCTCGGCTCGACCGTCGCGCCCGCCAGACCGGCGCCGCCCCGGGCATAGCGGACATCGTGATAGAAATCGCCCGCCGCGATGTCGCTCAACGTGAAATGGGCCATGTACAGATCCTTTGACCGGAATTCAGATGAGGAGCCGACCGCCAGTGGCGACAGGGCGCTCCGGAAGATCGTGAATTGAAAACCGAAGCGGCGGCCTTCCGCCGTCGCCAGGACCCCGGTGTAATACCACCATTCCGTACGGAATCCCGGATGCGGGCCGTGATCCTGCGGAAATCGCCAGTCCCAAGGCTCGATCGCCCGCGCGAAGCCGCTCAGGTCCTGCGGCGGCGCTTCCAGTTGTATGCGGGCGCTGAGCGTGGCGCCGTTAAGCGGCTCAATCAGGCTCAAGCCGAAAATGACGATCAACCCGACGAGGAGCAGGAGCGTGACGATGCGCCAGTTCATTATGCCGCCTTGCGAAGATCCGAGCCGAGCGCGCTGATTATGCTTGGGATCCTGGCGGACGGCAAGGACTGTCTCGCCTGGAAACTCCCGCTATAGGGAATGCCTGCCAGCGACAGCGCCGCGTCAAGTTCATCCCCCCAAAAAATTTCGCGAAGAGCCTCGATATTCACATCACTCAACTTACGCGAAAATTTGTAAGAATTGATTTGGTCGTATATAATATTTTCCAGATATTGTATTAGAAAGTATTTTTAGATACAGATGACGATAAACTGTCTCATTTCCGCAAATCATCGCCGCGCCCATGCTCGTGCTACAGCCTCCTGAAGATCGTTCGTTTTCCTGCTGTCGTTGATGAAGCGCCCGTTCATTGGTGGCGCCAGATGTTTTCAAAAGAGTTTCTCATGATTTCTATGTTTTCTTCTAGCTCGCGCGCCATGAGCGCATTTCCGCCGGAGCGGGGCGGCATCCAGCGCAAGCTGCTCCCCTTGACGATGCTTTTCGTCGTATTAGTCATGCAATACAGCGCGGCGGGGGCGCAGTCGGAGTGGTCGGGCTGGTATCACTGCGATATACAGGATCACTCATATACTGGGCCGGGGACCCGGTATTTCTGCCGGCCGGTCTCGTATGATTGGCTCTGTACCCATATCAACTATCTTTGCAATAACCCCTCCGGCAAAGGCAACAGCGGCGATGATGGCAACGGCGGCAGTGGTCTTAGCGTGCGAGCAAGCGGCTCCGTCTCAAGCTTCAACGTTCAGCGGCTCAGCGCCGCGAGCATCGGCCTGCCATGGATCATCGATGCCGGTTTCATCGCCGCGATTGATGTATGGGGTAAAGATGTGGAGGGCGAGTTCTGCCTGGATGGCGTCGGTTCGCTGCTCTTCCTGGATACCAGCACCTCGCCCCGCGCCCAAACCTGGCTGGATTCAGTTCAGCGGGACGGCCAGACTTGCGCCGTGCTTGATCGCCCCGGAATGCTTATACTCATGCCTGCCGGAGCGCGCTATCGGCATTGCCGCATCATCACGACCGGTCATCTCAAACTGCGGGCTGAGCCTTCCCTGACTGCCGAGATCATCGGCTATGTGCCCAGTGGCGAAAGCCCGCGCCTGCTGTCGCGGAACAGGCATTGGTTCAATGTGGAGTATCTGAATAAGGCAGGCTGGATCGGCGCGCATTACACATCTGACAGCCATTGCGATGGGACGCTTGCGCCTGCCGCAGCGCAATTGCAGGATTGCGGCATCACCACGACGGGCCATCTCAAACTGCGGGCTGAGCCTTCCCTGACTGCCGAGATCATCGGCTATGTGCCGAGCGGTGAAAGCCCGCGCCTGCTATCGCGGAACAAGCATTGGTTAAATGTGGAATATCTGGGGGTAGAAGGCTGGATCGGCGCACACTACACGTCCGACAGCGATTGCGGCGAAACGGACGCAGCTATGCCAGCTGCGGCGCGAGAACAGGATAGTTTCATCTGCACGAGGGGTGATCTCAGAGTGCGGGCGGGTCCTTCCCTGGAAGACGAGACAATCGGGTTTGTACGGCGTGGCATAACGCTGCCCCTCCGATCGCGTGTGGGGTCTTGGCTCAGTTTTGAATATCGGGGCCAAGCGGGCTGGATCGGCGCCGGTTATGTGAGCGTCAGCGGCGACTGCACTTAGATATAATTGCTAAGGGGGACCCGTCTGGGGCGGTCTCAGCTGGCTACACCGGCGACATCGAGCACGGCGTACAGCAGCGCGTTGCAGACCGCTTCAAGGTCTTCCGGCTCGGCGCTCTCCGATTCGTGGTGGCTGATGCCGTCTTTGCAAGGCGCGAAGAGCATGGTCGTGGGGCAGCGCTCCGCCACATAGCAGGCATCGTGGCCGGCGCCGGATGTGATGGTTTGATGCGAGACGCCCAGGCCCTCACAGGCGCTCTTAACCGCGGCGACGCAGTTCTCGTCAAAGGCGACGGGCGCCGTGTAGGAAATCTGCTCGAGCGACAGTTCCAGGCCGATGTCGGCGGCGGCTTCGGCGCAGACTTCGCGCAAAGCGGCGTCCATCGCGGCCAACGTCTCGGCCGAGGGATGTCGCAAATCGACGGTGAACTTGACCACTCCTGGGATGACATTTCGCGAGCCCGGCCCCACCTCGACCTGGCTGCCGACCGTGCCGCGCGCCAACGGGGCGTGTTCCTGGGCGATGTCGTCGACCGCCTGCACGACCCGCGCCATGCCCAGCAGGGCGTTGCGTCTTCCGACCATCGGCGTCGAGCCGGTGTGCTGGGCGAAGCCTTCCAGCGAGATATCGTACCAGCGGAAGCCCTGCGCCGTATCCACCACGCCGACCGAGATGCCGCCCGCGTCAAGGATGGGACCTTGCTCGATATGACATTCGAAGAAAGCGGAAAACTCGTGGTCGCGGACGGAGGCCTCCCCGTGATAGCCGATGCGCTTGAGCTCGTCGAGCACGGTCGCGCCGCTATCGACCGCGCGGCGGGACTGCGCCCAATCCAGCTCGAAGACGCCCGCATACACGCCGGAAGCCAGCATCGCCGGGGCGAAGCGCGCGCCCTCTTCGTTCGTCCAATTGACCACCTCCAGCGGGGTCACGGTCTTGATGCCGTGGTCGTTCAGCGTGCGAATGACCTCGAGGCCGGCCAGCACGCCGAAGACGCCGTCGAACTTGCCGCCGAAGGGCTGCGTATCGAGATGGCTGCCCATGCCCACCGGCGGACGATTGTCTTCTGCGCCGGCGCGGCGCGCGAACATATCGCCCATCTCGTCGACGGTCATGGAAAGCCCGGCTTCCGCGCACCAGTCGGCGAAGAGGTCTCGCCCGACTTTGTCCTCATCGCTTAGCGTGAGGCGGTGGCTGCCGCCATTGGCCGTCGCGCCTATCTCCGCCATCGCCATGATGCTGTCCCACAGGCGCGCGCCGTCGACGCGGATCTCACTTGTCATTGTCGTCCCCTTCTTTTGTCAAATCGCCTTTTCGGATAGCCGAGTGAGTTTCACAATTGCTGTTGGCGCGGGAGCCATTTTCGCTGCTGCCGAGCGGCTGGAGTTGCCCCCGGTCAGAGGGCGGGCGGTTTGGTATCGGCTTCCGTCACCAGCGGATCGTTGGAGCGCGCCTGTCGCTTCCGCAGGCAACGCTTCAACTCCGCGATCACGTTGTCATTACCCGGCTGATCGATGAGGTCCGTCCGCTCGTAGGGGTCCTCCATCAGGTTGTAAAGCTGCCAGGTCACCGTGCCATCGACCACGGTTTGGATTAGCTTGTGGCGTCCATCTTTGACGCTGCGCTGGTAGGGATTGCTCTCCGGATGACCGAAGACGCCTTGATAGGCGGAGAAGATCAGCTTGCGGTGCTTGCTTGTCGCCTGGCTGAGCACGTTGACGAGGCTGTGCCCGGCGCTGCTTGCCGGGATATCGACGCCGGCCAGTTGAAGCAGGGTCGGATAAAGATCGTGCAGATAAAGCATGGCGCTGCTGCGCATGCCGGCGGGGACGCCCGGGCCACGCATGATGAGCGGGATGCGCATGCTGTGGTCGTAGAGATTCTGCTTGCCCATCAAGCCGTGCTGGCCCACGCCCAAGCCATGATCCGAGGTGTAAATGACGATGGTGTTTTCGCTTAGGCCGCGCGCCTCAAGCGTATCGAGGATGCGGCCGATATCCATATCCATGTGCGAGATCATGCCGTAGTAATCGGCGATGTGCCGCCTGATTTCGTCTTCGCCCCGCGGGTAGCCGGCCAGGACTTCGTCGCGGATATCGCGCACGCCGATGTCAAAGGGGTGCTCGGGCAGGAAGTTGGGCGGCAGCTCGATCTCGGCTGGATCGTACATGGTGTCGTAGGGCGCCGGCGGGGTGCGCGGGTCGTGCGGCGAGGTGAAGGCGATGTAGGCGAAGAAGGGCTCATCGTCAGGTCCGCGGGCCTTCAAGAAGTCGATCATGTCGTCGCAGAAGACAGTGGTGGAATAGCCGTCGGCGAGGTAGGTCTCTTCGGGCGGGTACTTGCCGGCGGGATCAAAGTCGTTGACGGGCATGGCGAATTGATCGTTCATGCCGCCGAAGAAGACGCGGCCGCTGGTGTTGAAACAGCGAGAGTAGCTGCCGCGCCGATTATGCCATTTCCCGGTGCCGAATGCCGTGTAGCCGCTCTGCTGCAACAGCTCGGGCAGGAGCGGGATGTCATCCAGCAGCGGATCGGGCGTGTCGAAGAGATTGCGCCCGCTCATCAGCATGCCGCGGCCGGGCATGCAGACGGCGCCCTAGGTCGAGCCCATGATATGCGCCTGGGTGAAGCAGGTTCCGTCGGCGATCAGCTGGTCGCAGGTTGGCGTCGAAACCGCCTCCGTCCCCAGCGCGCTGAGGGCGGAATGGCGGTGGTCATCGGCAATCATGAAGAGAAAATTGGGTCGGCTCATCTTCACCATCTCTTGCCTGTGAATGCTTGATTTCATCATACACTTTTGACATAGGCGCCGCAAGCGACGTCGTGCCCGGCGTTCGCAGATTGCGCTCCCCCTTCCCTAGCTTGCTGGGAATTCCGTTCCCCGTTGAGCGGGGGGACCGAGGGGGGACCAGGGGTTGGGGGGATGGGGTAAAATGCGGCGGCGACGCGAGCGAGTACCGGACAAGCCATGTAGGGACGCCCCTTGGATCGCCCGTCTGCGCCACCCGCAACTAAACACATATTTACATGGCGAACCTTCAACTACTTATGAAGCCAGCTTGTCATAACAATTTAAGAATTGTCTGCTAAGCTTGGCGGTGATTGCTCGGAAGAATAGCCAGGTGTTTTCATGTTTCGTGCTTTGGCGGTGACATTGCTTTTCCTTTTGCTTTTCGGGCCGGTCGCGGCGCAAGCGCCGGAAGCCGCGCTTAACCTGCAGCACGACTCGGGTGTGGTCATGGCGGATTGGAACCGCGCCGAGACGGAGATCCTTACGGCGACGGAACGCGGCCTGGCGAAAGTTTGGTCGGCCGAGACGGGCGAATCCCTGCTGACGATCGACCATGGCGGCAGCCCCTTGACTCATGCGCTGTGGCTGGACGATGGCGCGGCCATCCTCTCCTCCGATGAAAGCGGCTTGATCTTGCTGAGCGGGCGCGAAGACGGCGAAATTCTGCAGCGCTGGCAGTTGGATGGCATGCCGGTTGCCCTGGCGCTGAACACTGCCGGCACGGGTGCGCTGGCCTTCACGGATGTGGCTGGCGGCGCGATTCTCTCGCTGGCCGACGGCGGTCGGATTGCCGAATTCGACGCGACTTCCGAAATCAGCGGGGCGGCATTCAGCGCGGACGAGACGCGCGTTCGCGCCTGGTCGGAAGACGGCACGGTGTACAGTTGGCATCTCACATCGGGCGAAGCCTTTGAGGCGCGTCCGCCACATCGCGGCATGCTGCTCGGTTTGCTTTGGAACGCCCAAGATACACGGGTGCTGGCCTGGTTCACAGACGGCTTGGTCAATGTTTATGAATCTGACGGCGTAAGCATTGGCCGCGGCCGAATAAGCGGGCTGCGCCATAACAGCTTCGTGCAGCGGGCGATCTGGTCGGCCGATGAATCACAGGTGATGTCCTGGGCCGGCGACGACACGGTACATATCTGGTCAGCCGATAGCGGGCGGTCGCAGCATGTCTATCGTCATGAAGATTGGGTTATCGGCGCCCGCTGGGACCCGGCCGAGGAACGCGTTCTGTCGTGGTCGCATATATACGTCTATCTTTGGGATAGCGAGCGAGAATTCCAGCGCTTCCGCCATCGCAACCTGGTTCGCGGCGCTGTTTGGAAGGGTGACGCGACGCAAATACTGTCCTGGTCCTGGGATGGGACGGCGCGGGTCTGGGACGTTTGAGCGGCGCCTAAAGCAGGAGACCCAGGGCGGCGACTAGGCCCATAGGCGTCAGCAGGCCAATTAACACGCCGATCAGAATCTCAATGGCGTTGTGCCGCTTGAGCACGAGCCGCGCCAATATCACCAGCAATAGCAGCGGAACAAAGAGCAGACTTTGGCCCAAGCCGAATACCAGGGCGGTGGCCGAGATGATGCTGGCCATGGCCATGGCGTGCAGGCTGATATGGACGAAGAAGGTGCCGGCGAGAATGATCGTCAATTCGACGATGCTTGCCAGCGTGATGACCTGCAGGAGCGGGTCGGCATCGAAACTGAACATGATGGCGACCGCGACCAGGCCGGCGATGATGGCGATGGAATAGGGGACATAGCGCTCGCGGCTGATGCGCATGTGCATATCGCTGATCTTGCCGTTGCGTACTTTGTAGGCGACAAAGAGCATTGGCGCGACGCAGATCGACAGGACGAAGAGGGAAGCGAACCAAACGGCGTTGGCGCGGTCGGTTTTGCCGGGCAGGATGACGGAATACACCCAGACCGCCCAGACCAGCGGCGGACTGAAGATCAATGAGACGGCAAAGGCCCAAAGCGGATCGCCGGATTGCAAGCGGTGACGGAACGCAGCGGGCAGCGGCAAACGAATATCCATCGGCGTCGCCCCTTTTGCAACTTCAAAGTTTCATTATACCGAGCGCTTGTCAAGGTATGCCACATTCACGTTAAGCGCGTGTTATGCCTTCAAGATATTGAGCGGCCAACGTCAGGCGGCGTATCGGCCGAGGCATTGTCCAGCAGAGCCAGCAGGCCGGTGGGATAGAGCGGCGGGGCCTCATCGCCGCGGAAGAAACTGAGCGGCTTCCAACTGCCTTCGTAGAGGATGTCGCCGTCGTCCCGGCCTTCGACCCTGAGCTCATCGTGATTCATCGCCGGGTCGCGGAAGGCGCCGTCGTAGATCAGAATGATCTCGTGCCCTGCTTTTTTCTCGTAAGTGAAGATATTCTCCAGCGCGCCCAGGTACACAACATCAACGACTTCCGCGCCGATCTCTTCCCGGACTTCGCGCATGACGGTCTCGCTGCCGCGCTCGCCGAATTCGATTCTGCCCCCGATGGGTCGATAGAAAGCCTGGCCTTTATGCGAATCATAGCCCCGCGAAACGAAGATCTTGTCCCCGCGGCGGAAGACGCAGACCGCAAGCGGACGAATCCGCGCTTTCTTCTTCTTCGATTTCCTGGACACGTTACTCCGCTTCAAAGCGCGTGCCGAGCGCTTTCGGCGGGTCGGAGCGCAGGAAGGCGCGCAGACGGTGTTGTACGCCGCGAGGCATATATTGCAGGAGGCGCTCGGTGAGGCCGCCGCTGACGATGAGCAGGGTGACGATCATCAAGAGCCAGGGCAGCGTGTTGAGGAGGACGAAGGGGAAATTGATCTCCTGACCGAAGATGAAGAGGCCATTGGTCTGGATGTTGCTGGAGACGGCGCGCAAAGCCGCGAAGAGATAAGCCCCGAGGACGGCGCGGAAGGGATGCCAGCCGCCGAAGATCACGATGGCCAGCGCGATCCAGCCATCGCCTTGCATGGCGGGCGGGCTGGACCAGCCGGGCTTGACGTTGAGCGAATAAGCTGCCCCGGCCAAGCCAACCAACGCGCCGCCCAGGAAGGTATACCAGTAGCGCAGGCGCTGCACCGGGGCGCCGCGGGCATAAGCCGCTTCCGGTCGTTCGCCGATGGCGCGCAGGGCCAAGCCGCCCCTGGTCCGGAAGAGCCAGAACCAGATGGCGAACATCAAGAAATAGCTGAAATAGACCAGCACATTCTGTTGGAAGAAGATCGTGCCGATTACGGGAATGTCCTCGAGGATGGGGATAGCCCAGCGCGTGATTTGCGGGCCGGGGATACGGGTATAATCCGCCCCGAGAAAACGCGCCAGTTCCGCCGCCAGCAGGGTCAAGACAAAGCCGACCGCCACCTGATCGCGCCGGAGCTTGATGCTGGAAAAGCCGACCAGCAGGGCGATCAGCGCGCCGATGATCATAGCGGCCGCGATGCCTGCCGCCAACTGCATGGGCACATCTAGCAGGCCCATTTCCTGCGCGGTCCAGGCGGCGGCGAAGCCGGTCACCGCAGCCAGCGCCAGACTGCCGTCCAGCGACAGATTGACGACGCCGGCCCGCTCGGTGATGGTCTCGCCCAGGCTGGCGATGACCAGCGGCGTGGCCGTGCCGATGATGCTGCCGAGGGTGTTGAGGAATTCTTCGTTCATGCCCCCACCCCCAAACCCCCTCCCCCAGAACGAGGGAGAGGGCTGTTATCGCTTTTGGTGAGCTCGACAGTGCCAACCTCCCTTTCCCTCCCTGTGGGGGAAGGGGCCGGGGGATGGGGGTCTTCAATTTCCTCATCAGCCAAGGTCCCCGGGAAGAAAACCTCTTGCACGCCGTGGAACAGGATCACGAACAGGACGAGCATGCCTTGCAGCACACCGGCAAGCGAAGAGTCCAGTTTGAGCGCGATCTGCAGGCGGGTGCTGCCGGTCAAGATGGCGGAAAAGGCGAAGGCGATGAGCGGCACCCAGAGCAGGCGGATGCTCAGCAGAAGCACGACCAGCAAGCCCAAAAAGCCGATCCCGCCCGACGCCAGCGGACGGAGATTATCGAAGGTGAAGAGGACGCGGTAGCTGCCGGCGATGCCCGCCAGCGCGCCACAGACCAGGAAAGCGCTCATGGACGTCCGCTCGGTGGCGACGCCCAGCAGCAGCGCCGAGCGCATATTCCGGCCGACCGCTTTCAGGTTCAAGCCCCAGCGCGTCGCGTTGAGCAGGATGAGCACGATAATGAAGGCGGCGATGACCAGGGCGATCATGAAGAGATTGGTGGGAAATCTGGAGGAAAACTCGGGCAGCAAGGCGGGCGTCGGGAAGGGTTCCGTGCCTTGCGCCGAGCCGCCGATGCGCGGCTGCCAGGGACCGGATATCAGATAGATCGAGATGACATTGACCAGGGCGTTCAGCGCGACGCCGCCGAAGATCTCGTTGACGCCCAGGCGGATCTTGAGCAGGCCGACGACGAAAGCCCAGAACATGCCGCCGACCGCGGAGAGGGCGATCAGAATCAGGTTGAGCAGGGGCGACAGGCTCTCGCCCAGGGGGAGGTATTGCGCGCCCCAGCTGGCGAAGAGCGCGCCCATCATCATCTGGCCCTCGACGCCGATATTCCACAAGCCGGCGCGGAAGGTCACGACCAGACCGATGCTGACGAGGGTGAGCGGGATCCAGAAATTGAAGACGCCGCCGAGCTTGCGGCTGTCTTTGAAAGCGCCTTTCCACAGGGCGTCGACCACTTCCAGCGGGTCGCGTCCGACGGCGATGACCAGCGCCGCCGCCACCGCCAGCGAGATGACGATAGGCAGCAGCAGGAAGCCGATTTGTACCGCGAGCGCGCGTGGGGATTTCATAGTGCGATTTGTCTCGTCCTCACTTCAACGTAATCTTCACCCGATGCCAGGCATTATTCACATAACCCTTGAAATTCCAGACGCTCGCAATCGTCTCGGGCTGACTGTTCGCCGCGCTGTCCCAGGCCCGCACGACGATCTCGTGCTGGCCCACCGGCAGGTCGAACTCCGCCCGCCAAAGCTGCCAGGTCCAAAGCTGCGGCTTATTGAGGAACTCGGCCCGCTGCCAGGTCTCGCCGCCATCGGGCGAGACGCTGATCCAGGTGATCTCGTGCTCGCCATCGCTCATGGCGTAGCCTTCCACGACCAGTGCCCCCGCCGGCAGCAGACTGCGGTCTTGCGGGCGCACGATGACGGAGTTGACCGGCAGCTTGGTCAGCTGCATGCCATCGGAATAATCGACATTGTACATATTGATATGCGGCGGGAAGAGCTTGTAGCCGACCTGCTGAAAATGATTGTCGGACGGACAATCCTGCACGCGGATTTCGCTGAGCCATTTGACGCTGCGCGCGCCGATGTAACCGGGCACGATGACCCGCAGGGGGCAGCCATGCGCCAGCGGCAGGTCTTCGCCGTTCATCGCGTAAGCCAGCAAGACTTCGGTGCCCAGCGCCTTGTCCAGCGGGATCGAGCTGCCGAAGGCTTCGCGCTCGCCATCCCGCAGCATGGTATCGAGCCCGAGGAAGGCGACATGGGCCGCGTCGGGACCGCTGATGCCGGCGGCTGCCAGCACGTTGCCAAGGCGGACGCCGGTCCATTCGGCCGTGCCAATGGCTTCAATGTCCCAAGCCAGTTGTTCGTCGATCGGCTTGTAACTGACCAGTTCCTTGCGTCGGTTGCCCGCGCATTGGAGGGTGGCGGTCAAACTGTGGCTGTCGAAGTCGCTCTTGATCTGATCCAGGCTCAGCGCGAGCTCCCGCGTCACCATGCCGCTGACTCGCAGTCGGTAGGTATCGAGCTGCAAGTGGGGGATTTGGCTGTGGTTGCGGACGAAGAAGAGATGCGTCGGCGTCACGAAATCGCGCGCCAATTGGCTGAGCGGCGGACCGGCGTTGAGGATGTCATCGTAGGTTTTGGTCTCGTCGTGCTTTTCGCTGAGTGGCATGTACCTGCCTCGCTGTTGCAGTGGCCTAGTTGTTAAAGTCGCCGCCGATCATGTGGCCCAGTTCATCGATCGTCGTTTGGTTGACGTCAGGCACTTCGTGGTTCTGTCCCGCGTAGAAGACGAAGATGCGGTCGCTGTATGTGACCAGTTCTTCCAGGTCGGAGGAGTTAAAGATGATGGCGGCGCCGCGCTGGCAGCGCTCCAGCAGCTGCGTCCAGATCCAGCGGGCGGAATCGACATCGAGGCCCCGCGTCGGCTGTTCCAGGATGAGCAGTTTAGGGTCATCCGGCAGCAGTCCGATGAGAACGCGCTGCTGATTTCCACCGGAGAGCTGTTCAATCGTATCGCTGTTGCGCCCTTTGATGCGATAGCGGTCGATGCGGCTGGCGGTCTGCTTCTCGACCGATTTCCAGTCGATCTGCAGTTTGTCGTCGCTGACCAGGGCGCTGTGCTCGGTCAGAGTCAAGCCGGCGATCAGACCTTCCTCCAGCCGGCCGGCAGCGCCGAAGACGCATCCGCGCCGAAACAGTTGTCGATAGCTCGACTTGAGGCTGCTTTGGCCGTCGAAGCTCAAGGCGCCGCTGTCGATGCGCTGCAGGCGAGCGCAGGCCCGCATGAAGAGTTCCTGCCCGCTGCCGCCCAAGCCGGCCAGCCCGATCACTTCGCCGGACTGCGCGGTCAGCGTAATCGGCTGCATATCCAGCCGCTGGTCATGCACGACGAGTTCCTCCGTAATCAGAACGGGCGCCCCAATCTCGTACTGCGGCCGCTGTTGCGCTTCCAATACTTCACCGAACATCATCGTCACCAGTTGCTGCTTGGTTTCGGCAATGACGGCGCTGGTGAGGTTGTCGTCGCTGACGGGCATGTCCATCTCGCCTACCATGACGCCGTTGCGCAAGACAACCACTTCGTCGCAGAGGTCGATGACATCTTCCAGCTTGTGCGAAACGAGCAGCACCACCAGGCCTTCATCGTGCGCCAGGCGGCGCAGCGCATCAAAAAGGATGTCTTTCTGATCGGCGGAGATGCCGGTGGTGGGCTCGTCAAGGATCAGCGTCTCGACGCCGAGGGCCAGCAGGCGAATGATTTCAAGCTGCTGTCGCTGCGCTATGAGCAGATTGTCAATCGGCTGGAACGGATCCAGCTCAAAACCGAACCGTCTGCTCAGGTCTTTCAATCTTGCGGCAGCCTCGGCGCGCTTGAGGGTGATGCCTTCGACGCCGCCGTAGATGAAATTCTCGAGCACGGTGAAGGCGCCGACATCGAGGGGGTCTTGCTGCAGCATGCCGATGCCGTTGGCGATCGCCGCTGTGGGACCGGTGTAGTCGATGATGTCATTGTCGATCAGGATCTCGCCTTCGTCGGCGGGCTGAAAACCCGAGAGGATCTTCATCAGCGTGGATTTGCCCGCGCCATTTTCGCCCAGGATGCCGACGATGCGTCCGTGACTGAACTTCACGTTGATGTCATTGTTGGCGTGGATGGCGCCAAAGCGCTTGTGGATGTTGCGCAATTCGATGTCCATCGTGATTTCGCTGGCGCTTCGCTTCGGCAAGGCAGCTTACCATTGTAGCGCAGTCTCTCGATATGACCAATTTGCCCGCTGGCGGGGAGTATTTCCAGTAAATTCGAGCAGTTAAGCCCCTCCCTCTCTATGGGGGAGGGGTTTGGGGTGGGGGGCTGTGCGGCGGGATGACTTCGAGAGCGATGGTATGCGGATGGCTTGCCCTCCCGTCCGGGCGATAGGCGACGGCGGAGAATTTGTGCCAGCCGACGTCCTTGGCGAACCAATTCATCGTGACGCGGTAATTCACTTCGGCGCCGCTTGCGCTTTCGCTGGATTGCAGCAGTTGTTCATCGACATATAGCTCAATGCGTTGTATGCCTGCTGCGTCGGAAGCGAGAATCTCAATATCGAAGATGACGCCCTCAATGACCTGCTGATTGTGCGGCGGCGCGAGGATCTGCACCCGGGGGATGGCTGGACTTGGGCTGGGCGGTGGCGTCGGACTCGAAGGGAGCCCGAGGTTGCAGGCGGGGAGGCCGGCAAGGCAGAGCGCAAGCGCAGCTAATACTCGCATTTGAATTCCTGGATGCATGCCTGCTGCGTCCTCGGACCGGGCTTGAGTTATACTGATACAGGCGGCTGGCGCCTGGTTAACGGGGGATCGTCCTGCTGTGATCCCGTTCCACCATTATGTCTGATTTTGCGAGTCTGGATGGTTAGACACAAGCGCATTTTCCGCGTCGGGAGTCTGATGCTCCAGCGCCCAATACGCGCGGACGGATAGCGTCTGCGAATAACTAGCTCAGGCCCTCGTCTCGCTCTCGCCACAGACCTCGTCAGACAGCATATCAGCCAGGTAGGCTTCGACCGCGGGCCGCAGTTCCTTCACCGTGACATTGTCCGCCTCCGGGTCTTTGCGATAGAGCAGGGCGCGCTTGATGAGCTCGGCCCAACGTGGATATGTGGTCCTGAGCCATTGCGCCGCCTGGATTTTCGAGGGCGCGCGCCGATGCTCCAGAGTGTATAGTCCGCGCGCGACGGTCAAGACGATGTATGACAGGAAGGGCTTGTCCCGCGCGGTCGCGACGGACTGGCGATAGGCGCAGATATGTTCGCGAACAGCTTGCAGCCAGGCTTCCAGCGGCAGGCGATCGATCAAGGTCTCGATTGCTGGACCAAGCAGCGCCATGCCGGACTCGCGCAAGGCATACCAACTTATCAGCCAGTCGGCGCCGGCTTGTACCAGGTGGAATGGCTCGCCGGGGCTGATGATGCCGATTGTGCTCGATCGCTCCTGGAAGGTTCGCAGCCCCGCCGCCGAAATGTAGGCCAACTCAAGCCGGTCCTCCCAGGCGGGATTCTCCCCGACGACAGCGGCGTGGAATCGCTGCAGCGCCGTGAAACGCTCTTCATCCAGTTCCTGCCTGAGCACGACGACCAAATCGATATCGCTGATTTCGATATCGAAATCGCCGGTGACTATTGAGCCGTAAAGGTAGATGCCGACGATTTGCTCGCGCAGGATCCGCTTGAGGCCAGCGCTCAACTGCGACAGAAGCGCCTGTACAAGACTGCGCTCGCCTGGCGGCAGCGACTGTAATCCCGTGGGCGAGCTCCCCGCTTGAATCATAAGCTGCTCAGGCCTGTTGAGAGTGCTAAACTTCGCTGACCTATCGACTTCACTTCGCATGGAAAAACCTCTGTGCCCTCAGTAAAACCAAGTAAGTCATGCGAAAAGTGATCTGTCACAAGCCCCCATCCCCCGGCCCCTTCCCCCAAAATGAGGGAAGGGGAGTTTTCTTAGCGATTACGGAGCTTTGAAGCCCCTCCCTCTGTATGGGGGAGGGGTTTGGGGTGGGGGTAAAATGGGCAATTTCCATTCATTTTAGACACTTGCAAATTTGCACGACTAACTTGCTTCTACTTCTGTGCCGGCGGTCAGTGTCTACGCGACCTCTGCGGTGAATTATCCCGTGCGCAGTTCGCCAGGTGAATGTTCTCCGTTGACATTAACCACTCCCGCCTCTTCCAAAGCTCGCGGATTCGACCGCAAGTCGCTAGACTATATCCGATCAAGAGAACGGAGAATAGCGCGACCAAATGAAGATTGAACACATCGAGACCTATGTTGCCGAACAGACACTGGATACCCCATTCTATTTCTCTCAATTCGAGTTCCGCACGCGGCAGATCTGTCTGGTTAAGGTAACCGCCGAAGACGGGACTTATGGCTGGGGCGAGGGTTATGGTCCGGCGACGGTGGTCCGCGCGGGGGTGGAGTTCCTGGCGCCTTTGGCCCTCGGCGAGGACCCGCTGCATGTGGAAGCGATCTGGAACAAGATGCACCTGCGCTCGCTGGATTACGCGCGGCGCGGCGTGCTGGTGGCCGCGATTAGCGCCATTGATATCGCTCTCTGGGATCTGCGCGGAAAGCTGCTGGGGCAACCGGTCTCGACGCTTTTGGGCGGCCGGCGGCGGGAGCGAGTCAAGGTATACGCCACCGGCTTGTACTTCATCGGGACCGATGACTTGGTCGGAAAACTGGTCGATGAGGCCAAGCTCTATGCGTCGCAGGGCTTCCGCGCCATAAAGATGAAAGTCGGGCTGGGTGTGGAGACGGACTTGCGGCATGCCCGCGCCGTGCGGGCGGCGATCGGCGGCGATGTGGACCTGATGGTGGATGCCAACCATGCCTATTCCCTCAGTGAAGCATTGCGTTTCGCGCGGGGCATTGAAGAGCTGGATATCAGCTTTTTCGAGGAGCCGGTATCGCCGGAGGATTATGCGGGCTATCGAGAACTGCGGGAGCGAACGACGATTCCCATTGCGGGCGGCGAATGCGAATATCTGCTCGAAGGCTTCCGGCCTTTGCTGAGCAAGCGCTGCGTCGATATCGCCCAGCCTGACATTTGCGGCGCCGGCGGCCTGAGCGAAGTCAAGCGCATTGTCGCGCTGGCGCGAGCGTTTCACATCAACGTCATCCCGCATAGCTGGGGTACGGGCATCGCCTTTGCCGCCGGTTTGCATCTGGTCAGTACGGTTGACCCCCTGCCGGGTCGCCTGCGGATGCCGGAGCCGCTGCTGGAGATGGACCGCTCGGAGAACCCCCTGCGCGATAATCTGACTGCGCCGATGTTTCGGGCGGAAGATGGGCTGGTGGCTGTGCCGAGTGGACCGGGCCTGGGCGTGGATGTGGATCCCGATGCCCTGGCTGAATATACCGTGAGCGCATAGGTGATAGCCCTGCGGGAGATTCAAGCGGCGGCCGAGAGGCTCGCCGGCACGGTGCTGCGGACGCCCCTGCTGCGCCTTCCACTCGATGGATATAGTTTTGACATCTACCTCAAACTGGAGAATCTGCAGCCCATCGGCTCCTTCAAGCTGCGCGGCGCGGGCAATGCCATCGCGCTGGCCTCAGCGGCGGAATTGACGTGCGGCGTCTATACAGCGAGCGCCGGAAACATGGCGCAGGGCTTGGCCTGGAACGCGCGACGGCTGGGCATTCCCTGTCAGGTCGTCGTGCCGGATCACGCGCCGGCGACGAAACTGGCGGCGATACAACGACTGGGCGGCGAAATTATCAAGGTGCCATTTGACCGCTGGTGGGATGTCATCGTCAGTGGCGAGTTCGCAGGCTTGCATGGCCGTTTCATTCATCCGGTCAGCGACCCGGCCGTGATGGCGGGCAATGGCACAATTGGCCTCGAAATCCTGGCGGACTTGCCCGATGTCGACGCGGTGGTCATTCCCTATGGCGGCGGCGGTTTGAGCAGCGGCATCGCCTCGGCGGTTCGCGCGCTGAAGCCGGATACTCGGCTCTTCGCGGTCGAAGTGGAGACGGCGGCGCCGTTGGCGGCTTCGCTGCGCGCCGGGCGCCCGGTCGAGGTCGATTACACGCCGAGTTTCGTCGATGGCATCGGCGGGAAAACTGTGCTGCCGGAAATCTGGGAACGGGTACGCGCCTTGCTCGATGATTCGCTGCTGGTCTCGCTTGACGAAGTGAAAGCGGCGATACGGCTGCTGGCGGAGCGGCAGCGCGTCATTGCCGAAGGGGCGGGCGCGGCGTCGGTGGCGGCGGCGCTGGCGGGCAAGGCGGGCGAAGGCAAAGTGGTCTGCGTCGTCTCGGGCGGGAATATCGAGCCGGGCGTCCTGGCGGAGATTCTCGCCTCAAGCTAGTCCGATGGCGGCACGGTTGCGAGAACGGCCAAACCGGCGAAGGACTCCACGTCCTCGCGGCGGCGCACGATGGCGCTTTCCAGGTATTCCAGCACGAAGACGATGGTGCCGCCGACGAAGACGCCGGCGATGAAACCGACCAGCGTGTTGATGGTGACATTCGGGCGGGCGAGGGCGATAACCGGGTTGTCTTGTAGGCTGGCGTAGATGCGGTCTTCCTGCCGCGCTTGCTGGTTCTGGTCGTTGCGATAGCGGATGAGCAGCTGCGCCCATTCGGTGGCGATGAGGGCGGCTTGGCCGATGTCCTTGTGCTCGGCATCGATCTGAATAACCAGACTGTCAAGATTGTGGGCGATGCGCACATCGGCCCGCAGTTGCTGGGGCGTCATGTCCATTTGCAGTTGGTCGATGACTTCCGCCGCGCGCAGCGAACTATCGAGATAGGACACCTGGCTGTTGAGCAGTTGCTTGGCCGATTGCACCAGGCCGAAATCCGAGCGGCTTGGTTCGATGCGGACGCGCTGCGTGGCGCGGTAGACCGGGTCGAGACTGCGGCTGAAGAAGAAGGCGCTGCCGGCGGCGATAAGGCCGAGCAGAAGCATAATCCAGCCGCGGCGCACGAGGATGCTGGCGTAGTCGACAAGGTTCATCGCCGGCTACTTTACCACAGTGGATAAATCATGCATACTCATTTTGTTGGTGCTTTAGCGGCGCAAGTAAGGTTATTCTGCTCATGGTGACTCAAGATATCCGTTTTGAACGGATTGACATGGAATACCTCAGTTTACGCGGCTCGCAAGATCGCCTGATGAAAAAAGTTGACGATTCCGAGAGCGCCATATTAGGCTTGACCGAAGCCGTCGTGGATAACCGCAAGCTAATTTTGGAGAATCGCGAGATGCTGCTCGCAATAATCAAGCACCTGGAAGTCCCCTACGATAAGCCGCCAATGGGTTTTGATCCCGAAAAAAGAGATTGAACCGTCTACATTTGCGCCGGAAGCCCCCTCCCTCTATATGAGGGTGGGGGTGTGAATTGGGCAATCTTACCTCGCGGCTGCCAGAGCCTGTTCAATATCCTCGAGGATATCATCAATGTGCTCGATGCCGATGCAGAGGCGGATCGTCTCCGGTGTGACGCCGGCCGCCTGCTGCTCCTCCGGTGTTAGCTGCCGGTGCGTGGTGGAGGCCGGATGCGCCGCCAGGGACTTCGTATCGCCGATGTTCACCAGCCGCTTGAAGATCTTCAGCTCATCGTAGAATTTCACGCCGGCATCGAAGCCGCCCTTGATGCCGAAGGTCAGCAGCGCCGCGGGCTTGCCGTCGGTGTACTTCTGCGCCAATTCGTAGTATGGCGAGCTTTCCAGGCCGGGGTAGGTGACCCATTCGACCTGCTCGTGACTCTCGAGATGCTTCGCCACCGCCATCGCGTTGTCCACGTGCCGTTCCATCCGCAGCGATAGCGTCTGCAAGCCTTGCAGCACCAGGAAGGCGTTGAAGGGGCTGAGGGCGGAGCCGGTGTTGCGCAGGGCGACGACGCGGGCCCGGGCGATATAAGCCGCCGGCCCCATGGCATCGGTGAAGACGACGCCGTGATAGCTCGGTTCCGGTGTGCTGAACATGTAGAAGCGCTCATTATGTTTCTCCCAGTCGAAGATGCCGCCGTCGACTAGGATGCCGGCGATGCTGTTGCCATGTCCGCCCATATATTTCGTCATCGAGTGCAAGACGATGTCGCAGCCGAACTCGACCGGGCGGCAGAGCGCCGGCGTCGGTACCGTGTTGTCCACGATGACGGGCACGCCATGCGAGTGCGCCATATCGGCGATCGCGGCCATATCCGGGATGTTGCCCGCCGGATTGCCGATTGATTCGCAGAATACGCCAGCGGTTTTCTCGTCGATGTGCGTGGCCAGGTCATCCGGGCTGTCGCCATCGGCGAAGCGAACATCAATGCCCAGCTTGGGCAGCATGTGGCGGAAGAGCGTCCAGGTGCCGCCG
>JAPOYT010000001.1:0-13284 GCA_026706445.1 Chloroflexota bacterium | reverse complement strand
CGCGGCCTGTCCCGATGCCAGCGCCAGCGAGGCGACGCCGCCTTCCATCGCCGCGACCCGCTGCTCCAGCACATCGTTGGTCGGGTTCATGATGCGGGTGTAGATATTGCCGGGCACAGCCAGGTTGAACAGGTCGGCGCCGTGCTGGGCATTGTCGAATTCGTAGGCGACGGTCTGATAGATCGGCACCGCTACCGCCTTGGTGGTCGCCTCGCTTTCGTAGCCGGCATGTATCGCCTGCGTCTCGAGTTTCATTCGTTTTCTCCTTGTCAATTCAAGCGGGCTTTGTTTGGCGGGTTACTCTACAGCAAATCTAAAACTAATGAGAGATAGAATTCCACATGTTTCGCTAAGATTGCGCCCCATGCCTCCAGCGCGCCCGCGTCTGCTCGAAAGTAGTTACCACCACGCCGTATACGATCAGGACGCTTCCCACGATCTGCAGCAGCGACGGGATCTCGCCAAAAAGAAACAGCGCGATGATGGCGCTCACGACCACGCCGACCTGCAAAACAATCGCCATCGCGGTTGCCGTATAGTGCTGCAGCGCCAGATTCATGGAGATGTGCCCCAGCACTTGCGCCAATATCGTCACGACGATCGACCAAAGATAGCCGCTGATCGGGTAGCCGGTCACCGGCGTTTTGGTGACGCCGACGAAAACGGCGGTCACCAGCCCCGCGCTGAAGAATACCGCGAAGCTGTAAAGCAGCGGCGGCATGACGTTGTTGAGCTGCCTGCCGATCAGCAGATAGATGCCGAAGCAGAGCGAGCCGAAGAGCGCGATGGCCGCGCCCAGCAATGGATCGCTGCCCGCTTCGATGGCGGTCAAACCACCGGCGCCGACCAGCGCCACGCCGATCATGGTGATGACCAGGCTGAGCCAGAAGCGGCGCGAAAAGATCACGCCGAAGATGAGGATCTCCGGCAGGACGATCCAGATCGGGCTCGTCCGCCTGATGATGCTGGTCATCAAAACGCTGGTGTACTCCAGCGCCATAAAGAGCATCAGCAGGTTGAGCGATAGCCAAAAGCCGGCGATAGCGGAAAGCGCCCACTGGCGAGGGGTAACTTGCAAGAGCTCGCGCCGATAGCGCGTCCAGAGCAGCGGCAGCAACCCCAGTGAGGTCAGCCAAAGGCGGATGAAGACGATAACCAGCGACGGCATGCCCTCGCTCTGCGTGATGCGTATCGCGATCGGCGTCACGCCGGCCGAGAAAACGATCGTCAGGATGATGATCAGTCGCCGACTGTCGAACATACGCCGTTTCTCGGATGCGCTGGGCAAATTCGCGCCATGCTAGCACAGCCGCCAATGGCTGCCTAGTCTGCGGCGCGTCCGGCAGATTTGTGGCGAAAGTCGCGGCATAGCTGCTGCGCGAAGCGCCGTCCTAATTCCAGCTGACCGGCGCTATCATAATGGACATCATCTTCATGTTTGCTCAAGCCATCCGTATCGACAAGCGAAACATTCGGCGTAGTTTGGGCGACATGTCTTTGCGCAGCGCGCACTGTAGACAGGTGGACGAATCTGGCCGGCGTCGGATTGACCAAGCCTATGACAAAACGAAGCGCTGGCCGGCTAAGGTCCTCGCGAAGATCCGCTATCAGGCGCGTCAGATTGCGCTGATACTGTGATGCCGCCAGTTCGAATTGGCTGTCGCTCTCGCCCTGCATCCAGAGGCAGGCGAGCAGATTGACATCCCTTCCCGCTGTGACTTGCTTGACATGGCGGATCAGCCGCGGATACAAGGCGCCCTTGTCCGCGTCATCAGCGATTGCCGCCCGTTCAGCGGACCAGTCGCGCTCCCAGGCCAGCAGCGAACTGCCGCCGACGGCGTACTTGATCAGCCACAACTCATCAAGCGGCATCAGCTCGAGGAAGCGCTGCGCAAAGCCGACCTCCGGACCAAAGCAGCCGTCGCGCGAATTGAGGTCGAAGAGACTGACGTTGGCCGGCATGACGAACGAGTCAAGGTCGTCCATGAACCCATGCCCCACCATATTCGATTGTCCGGAAAGAATCATCGCGGCTTTCATCGCTGCGTTGCCCAAGCTGGATATGCGCTGGAGTGTACTTCGGAAGATTCGCAGCTGCCATTCTGTAGGCGTTATACTCGCGGCAGGTTGACGAAGTAAAAAGAGGCACAAAACCGAAATCATGTAGGGGCGAGCGGCGGGCTGTGTCTACGCGCCCCTTGGCTCGCCCGTCCGTGTCACCCGCAACTAAACACATATTTTACATAACTAACTTGGTCCTACTGAGGCAAATCCGATATGCCGACCAAAACCCCGCCCAACATTCTGCTCATCATGACTGACCAGCATCGCTGGGACTACCTGGGCTGCTATGGCGCCGACTTCGTCGACACGCCCAATATCGACCGCTTGGCGGCGTCCGGCCTGCGTTTCACCAATGCTTTTACCAGTGCGCCGGTTTGCGCGCCGGCACGGATCGGCCTGGCGACTGGCATGCACCCCTCGCGAATCCGCGCCTTGGATAACAACTCTTATCTGCCCAATCATCTGCCGACCTATTATCAGCGGCTTCGCGATCGCGGCTACCGCGTCGGCTGCGTCGGCAAGCTCGATCTGGCCAAGCCCGATACATACAATGGGCGCTATGGCGATCGTCCGACGGTCTATCGCTGGGGCTTCACCCATCCCGAAGAAGTCGAGGGCAAGATGCACGCGGCGCAGGGCGATCCAAGCGCCCCACATGGTCCCTACACCCACTACCTAAATGACCGAGGGCGTTTGCTGCCTTTCTGGGAGGACTACCGGGTGCGAGCCGAAGCTGGCTGGATCCTCGGCGTCTCGCACGATTCGGTCTTGCCGACTGAAGACTTCCACGACGCTTACATTGGTCGACGAGCCGCGCGTTGGATCGAAAACATCGCCGCTGATTTCCCCTGGCATCTCTTCGTCAGCTTCGTCGGACCGCACGATCCATTTGATCCGCCGACCGAATACGCCGAGCGATACCGTGACGCCGCCATGCCGGACGCTGTCCCGAAGCGTCTCGACGGGAAACCGCAATGGCTGCTGAATCGGCAGAAGGATCCTAGCGCTGAGGAATTGGCGCATATCCGCCGACAATACTGCGCCTTGATCAAGCTGATCGACGATCAAGTTGGGCTCTTGCTCGATGCGCTGACGCGGCGAGACATGCTGGACAATACAGTAATCATTTTCACCAGCGACCATGGCGAAATGCTGGGCGATCACGGCTTGTTCCAGAAGCAGGTTGCATATGAGCCGTCGATTCATATTCCCCTGCTTGTCGCCGGTCCCGGCATGGAGCCGGGAAAAGTATCCGATACCATCGTCGACATGATGGATCTCAACCCGACGATCTGCGCGCTGGCTGGCGTCGAATCTGCGCCAAATATGGATGCCCGCTCCTTTGATCAGATCTTGCTAGGCCAGCATACGGAGCATCGGCAGGAAATCATGACGGCTTTGACGAACTTCCGCTGCCTGAGAACAGCTACGACAAAGTTTGTTGACAACGGCAATGACATGCCGGAACTGTATGACCTGGCGCATGATCCGCAGGAAACTCACAATATAGCCGCTGACTGCCCTGATCAGGTTGCTGCCATGCGTGAACGCCTCAAGCGCTATCTTTTGCAAGATAAACGCGAGAACGTGTAGAATCCTAGCAAGTATGTGAGGAGATGCGAGTGAGCAATCAATGCGAAAGGGCGCCCGTGACACCTTCAAGGAAGGGAATATAAACAAGAGTTTTTCCGAAAATCACGATAAGAGATTATGATTCTGCAAAAAGGAGAGAAAGATGTTTAATCGAAACAAGTCAAAAGCAATGATCCTGGCGCTTCTGGGTTTGCTGTTTGTTCTGGCGGGCGCAGTCGGCGCGCAAGGCGCGATGAACGAATTTGTCATCGGCGTCAGCGAAACGGTGGTAACGCTCGATATGGGCGTGCGCAGCCCGTCGCTGGCGCATAAGCAGGTCAGTTACGCGATCTACGAGCCATTGCTGCGTCTGGGCACAGACGGGTCAATCAATCCTGGCCTCGCCGGCGATTGGACCATGTCGGATGACAAGCTGACGATCACGCTCAACTTGCGTGAAGGCGTCAGCTTCCACGATGGCTCGCTCTTAGACGCCGATACCGTCGTTTGGAATATCAACAGCGCCCGCGATCCGGATTTCGGTGATGGCGCGCTGCCGGACTATGGCCGGATAGAATCGGTTGACGCCCTCGATGCTCTTACCGTTCAGGTCAATATGTCGGCACCCGATGCCAACATTCTGCCTGCGCTTGCGGCTGGCAGTGACTCGCGAGCCTTGATCATGTCCCGGGCCGCCTATGAGGCATTGGGCGCGGACGAGTACGCCTTCAATCCGTCGGGCACCGGACCCTTCAAATTGGCCAGTTGGGAACCGGGAGTCGAGTTGGTCCTGGAACGCAACGAAAATTATTGGGGCGAAAGCGCCGGCAACGCCGATCGGGTCTCGTTTAGAGTCATCCTCGATGCATCCGCCACCACGCTGAATTACCAAAGCGGCGATATACATGCGATATTCTCCTTGCGGGCGTCGGAGCTTCCGCTTCTGGAAGCCGTTCCCGGAACCGTCTCCGGGGCCGTTGCCCGTGGCGTAAATGTCCTGGCGCTTAACAACCACCGGCCGCCCTTCGACAATATCCATAATCGACGCGCCGTAAACTATGCGATTGATGTAGAACCAGTCATCAACCTGGTTTACGGCGGTTTGGCCCAGCCGGCGCGCGGCATTACACCGCCGAATTCCTTTGCCTACAGCGAGGAATCTCCGCCGGCTATCGTCCGCGATCTTGATGCCGCTCGCGCAGAGCTGGAGGCGGCCGGAAACCCGGACGGCTTTGAATTTGAGGTATCGGTTGTTGCACAACCATTTCGCATCCAGGTCTTGGAGATCATGCAGGCCAGCCTTGCCGAAGTTGGGATCAGCCTGGTCATTCAGGCGAATGAGCGCGCGCGCCATATTGCCGCCTTGCGCGAAGATACCGATATTGCCGAAGCCGGCTTCGTCCAGATCCTTGCGGCGCTCAGCGCGCCAGAAGCCTACCTGGGCCGATTTGCCGGCTGCGGCGCCAATATAAAGATCGTCGGCTATTGCACGGACGAATACGAAGCCCTGGTTGCGGAACTGCCGGGACTCTTTGACAGCGCGGAACGGCTGGCGCATGTCGGCCAGATGAATGAGCTGGCCTGGCGCGACACGATCTCCGTGCCCTACCTGTATCCCCAGATTCCCTACGTCTATCGCGGAGACATCATCGAAGGTTTCGCCCTAAACGGCTATGGCCTGCTGGATTGGACGAACTTCACAGTAGTCGGCGGCTAGCTACATCTGAATCCTTGGGGTTGCGGTATCCGCCGCAGCCCCAACCGCCAGGAGATCGCGATTGGGACGCTACTTGCTGCGCCGCCTCATTTTGATGCTGCCGACCGTCGTCATCGTCACTTTCCTGGTGTTTCTGCTGCTATTTCTCAGTCCCGGTGATCCTGTCCTGCTGCTCGTTCCCATTGACGAAGTCAACCAATTGACCGACGAAGAAATGGACCGGCTTCGCAGCAAACTGGGCTTGGATCGCCCCGTTTATGCGCAATACGCCGATTGGCTGCTGGATGTATTGCGGGGCGACCTCGGCCGCTCGATTCACCAGCGTCGCCCGGTGCTCGATCTACTGGCGGCGCGTTTTCCGGTCACATTGGAACTCGCGCTGCTCAGCGTGCTTGTCGCTTCGGTAGTCGCCATCCCGATCGGTATTTACACCGCTATTCGGCCCGGAAGCATCGGCGACTTCCTCGGCAATATCGTCGCCTTGATGGGTGTCTCCGCGCCTAATTTCTGGGTTGCCCTGATCCTGATCGTCGTCTTCGCCGTGCATTTGCGCTGGCTGCCGGCGGGCGGCTTTGTCCGCATTACTGATGATCCGATTGGACATATCGAGCGACTGATATTGCCTGTCATCACCCTTAGCACGGCGCTGATGGCGGTGACGATGCGTCTGACTCGTTCCAGTATGTTGGAAGTGCTGAATGAAGATTATGTGCGTACCGCCAGAAGCAAGGGTTTGGCGCAGCGAAGGATAGTATTTGTTCATGCCCTGAAGAACGCCCTGATACCGGTTGTCACCACAGTCGGGATGCAGATCGGGCGTATCCTTGGCGGAACTATCGTCATCGAATTGATCTTCTCCTTTCCGGGCATGGGCAAGCTGATGCTGGATGCCATCTTCGGGCGTGATTTCCCGATCGTTCAGGGTTCAGTATTGTTGATAACGCTGGCCTTTATGGCCATTAATCTCGTAGTCGATTTGACTTACGCAATTATCGACCCTCGAATTCGATACGGCGCGTGATGGAGCCAAGTTGAAACCAGTCGATAGCATACGCCGAGAAGATCCTCTTAAAGAATTCTCGTCCCCGTCGAAGGGCGCCCGGCTGACGAGACATGCTTTCGTCTTGTTTTCCCGCCGTCTGTTTGATCGTCCCCTGCCGCGATTCGCCTTCGCCCTTCTGCTGCTTGTCATATTGGGCGCGTTCCTCGCGCCGTTGATCAGCCCCTACGACCCGATCAAGCCGGATTTCTCGGCTGCGCGTCAGGCGCCAAGTTTCGAGCACGCCTTGGGAACCGATGACATTGGCCGCGATATCTTGTCTCGCATCCTGTTTGGGGCGCGCATCTCGCTCGTGGCTGCTCTCATTCCTTTGTCGATTTCCATTATCGTTGGCGTCCCGCTAGGTCTGTTTTCCGGTTTGGTCAAAGGCTGGCCGGACGATATCATCATGCGCTTTCTCGACGCGCTTATGGCCTTTCCCCGCATCGTTCTTATCATCGCCATCGCCGGCCTTCTCGGTCCCAGCTTGACGAATGCGCTGCTTGCAATTGGCATAGTCGGCATCGCGCCGCTCGCCCGCCTGACGCGCGGATTGACACTCTCCGCCAGCGAAGAAGACTATGTGCTCGCCGCCCGCGCGCTCGGGTCATCCAACCGGCGAATCATGATGGCGCATATCCTGCCCAACATCACCGCCGCCATCATCGTCACCGTCTCGCTGGATATCGGAGGCATCATCCTCGCTGAAGCCACCCTGAGCTTCCTCGGGCTAGGCATCCAACCGCCCAATCCCAGCTGGGGCAGCATGGTCGCCGTAGGCAATCGCTATCTCCAGACGGCGCCCTGGATATCGCTGGTTCCGGGCACGGCAATCTTTATCACGGTCATGAGCATCAACCTGCTCGGTGATGGTCTGCGCGACGCTTTGGATCCCTACCTGCGAAATCGCTAATCCTGGCAGCGCCTGATTTGTTGTATCTGATTGTTTGGCGATTTCCACCGACCTCGCTACAATAGCGCTTTATTGCTGTGTTCAATATCGGGAGTCGACATGGTCACTACCTCCCTGCGGTCCGGCGATCTACTGTCGCTCAAGCAAGAACTTATCGCTGGCGCCGCTCTGGTGGCGAGCATCGGCTTGGTGCCGCTGACGCAAGGCAATCTCAGCTTGCGCGACCCGGATAGCGGCCTCATCCTCGTCACTCCGCATGATTACCCCTATGACGCGCTGACGGCCGAGGACGTGGTCGTCTTGGACCTGGAGGGCGATGTCATCGAGGGCACGCGTGAGCCGTCGCACGAATCTCAGGTGCACCTGGCTGTCTATGAGCGGCGCGAGGACGCTATGGGCATCGTGCATGCGGAGCCGATATACACCAATCTCTTCGGCGTGCTGCACAAGCCGATCGCTCCCCTGCATGTCGGGACCCTGATTGATGTCCGCGGCGAGGTGCCGGTCATGCCCTTCGCGCCCAGCGGCTCGCGGCAGTTCGGCTACGATATGCTCGAAGTCATGGGCGACAAAAACGCGGTGGTCTGGGCGAATCACGGCATGCTGGCCCTCGGCGGCAGCCTGGGTAAAGCGATCCACTGCACCGTCATGGTCGAGATTTCGGCCCAGCTTTATCACATGGCGCTGGGGCATGGCGAACCGCATCGCATACCGGAGCAGTATCACGACCGATTGGTCGGTTAACATCGAGTAGCGACATTTGGCAAAGCGGACGAAAGGAGGAAGATGCTGAGGTTCAGACACATTGCAATGGATTTCCTAAGCGAAGGTATTGATTGAGGAGATTAAACATGTACAGAAGAATCACGATTGCGCTGCTGCTACTGCTCATCCTGGCTTTGACCGCCCCGGCGATCGCCCAGGACGAGGTCGTCGTCCGCTTCCGCTCCTGGAGCCCCGTGATCGCCACCACCGAAGCGATGATCGCCGCCTTCAATGAAGCGAACCCGGATATCACCATCGAGCCCGATATCACCAACTATCCCGAGTACCTCGTCGATCTGCAGACGATGGCGGCTGGCGGCGCCCTGCCCGATCTCATCGGGCTTGAGCCCGGCGCCTTGACCCAGCAATACCGCGACCATCTGATGCCCCTGCAGGATTGCGCCGTCGCAACCTGGGGCGAAGATTGGGAAGATCAGTTCTTCCCCGTCGGCATCGAGCAGGCCCGCCTGGGCAACCCCGAAGGCGACGACAATATCTACGGTCTGCCGGTCCTCGTCCAGACGATCAACATGTGGTACACCGTGCCGATCTTTGAAGAGGCCGGCGTCGACCCGCCCACGACCTACGATGAACTCAAGGAACTGGCCGACATGTTCAATGCCCAGGGCATCGCCCCGGTCATGATCGGCGCAGGCGACGGCTGGATCCGCCGCGATGTCTACATGCAGCTGATTCACAATGTCGCGCCGGGCTTGATCTACGAAGCCGAAGACGGCATGGCCAGCTTCACCGACGAGCCCTTCGTCGAAGCGATGACCTGGTGGAAGCGCCTTTTCGATGACGGCATCTTCCAGATGGGCGCGCTGGGCATGACGCATTATCCGGCTGCGGTCGAGCAGATTCAGGCCGGGCGCGCCGCCATGTTCCCGATGGGCGCCTGGTGGCAGCAGCAAGCGGGCAACCCCGATCCGCCGCCGCTCGATATGAACCTGCAGGGTTACGCGCCCTTCAAGTTCCCCGATGTCACCGGTATGGGCGCGCCGGAAGATCTGCTGGGCGGCATTGACGTCATGATGGGTGTCACGCGCGGCTCGGCGAATCCGGACGCCGCCTGCAAGGTCATCACCGACTGGATCAGCGGCGCCGGCGCGCAGGCTTTGATCAACACCTACAACGACTTGCCCGCGTACATCGGCTTGCGGCCCGCATCCTTCGGCTCCGAGAACCAGGAAGCGGTCTGGGATCTCTTCACCGAGGATTGGCTGGCGTCCGTGCAATACGCCCGTCAGTTGAAGAGCCCCGATGTCAAGCAGGCGCTGGAAGACGCGCTGGCTGCGGTCGCTGCCGGCGAGATGACCCCGGCCGAGGGCATGCAGTTGGTCGAAGACGCCAATAGTATGTAGCCGGGCAACCCCGCCCAAATTGCATTCTGTAGGGGCGGCCCACTGGGTCGCCCACAGCAGTACATGCGCGGAGAAAGGGGAATCAACACGAAACGATAATGCATGATCACTGTAGAGAAAAGTAATTTGAAAAAGGAGTTCAAACATGTACAAGAAGTTCTTGCTGGTGATTTGTCTGCTGCTCATCCTGACGATGAGCGTATCGGTATTCGCTCAGGATCAAGTGACCATCCGCTTCCGTTCCTGGAGCCCGGTCATCAACACCACTCTGGCGATGATTGAAGCCTTTAACGAAGACAATCCCAACATCACGATTGAACCCGATATCACCAACTACCCCGAGTACCTCGTTGACTTGCAGACGATGGCCTCCGCGGACGCGCTGCCGGACCTGGTCGGGCTGCAGCCGGGCGCGCTGACGCAGCAGTATCGCGAACATCTGATGCCGATGCAGGATTGCGCCGTCGCAACCTGGGGCGAAGACTGGCAAGACCAGTTCTACCCCATCGGCATTGAGCAGGCGCGGCTGGGAAACCCCGAGGGCGACGACAACATCTATGGCTTGCCCGTCCTGACGCATACGATCAACATGTGGTATACCGTACCGGTCTTTGAAGAAGCCGGCGTCGAAGGCCCCCCAACCACCTACGACGAACTGAAGGAACTGGCGGATATGTTCAATTCGATGGGGGTGGCGCCGGTCATGATTGGCGCGACCGATGGCTGGATCCGCCGTGATATCTATATGCAGTTGATCCACAATATCGCGCCGGGTTTGATCTACGAGGCCGAAGACGGCAACGCCAGCTTCACCGAAGAACCCTTCGTCGAGGCGATGACCTGGTGGAAGCGCTTCTTCGACGACGGCATCTTCCAGATCGGCGCGCTCGGCATGACCCACTATCCGGCTGCCGTTGAGCAGATCCAGGGCGGCCGCGCCGCCATGTTCCCGATGGGCGCTTGGTGGCAGCAGCAGGCGGCCAATCCCAATCCGCCCCCATTGGATCAGAATATCCAGGGTTACGCGCCTTTCCTCTTCCCCGATGTCACCGGCGAAGGCCAACCCACTGATCTCCTGGGCGGCATTGATGTCATGATGGGTGTCTCCCGCAACACGGCGCATCCGGAAGAAGCCTGCAAGGTCATCACCGACTGGATCAGCGGCGCCGGCGCGCAGGCCTTGATCAATACCTACAATGACCTGCCGGCCTATATCGGCCTGGAGCCCGAATATTTCGGCTCCGAAAGGCAGAAGGGCATCTGGGAGCTCTTTACCAAAGAGTGGCTGCCGACCGTGAAATACGCGCGTGAGTTGAAGAACTCGGATGTCAAGCAGGCCCTTGAGAATGCCTTGGCCGGCGTCGCCGCAGGCGAGATGACACCGGCGGAAGGCATGCAGCTCTTGGAAGACGCAAGGGACGCATCCATGTAGGTTGATCAACACTACCCTTTACTGCTTTGTAGGGGCGGCCCACATGGTCGCCCTTCATCGCCCAAGTATCGAAAGTATCGGCGGGCGCCCGGGTAAGTCGCCTCTTCAGCAAGACAGTCCGTAAGTCGTGGATTTTGGGCTTGGCTATGTCGCGCAAATGGCTGATCGACAATCAAGGTCTCTTCTTCATGGCGCCCGCCATGATTCTCTTCGTCGTCTTCGTGCTCTATCCCATCTTCTACATCTTCAACGCCAGCATGTACGATTGGGACGGCATCAATGAAGCGATCTACGTCGGCGTGCAGAATTACATCGAGATGTTCACCGATGACCGCGCCTTCGCCCTCTCCATCCGCAATTCCATCTACTGGACACTCCTGACCATCTTCCCGCAGATGATCCTGGGCTTCATCCTGGCATACATCTTGACCTCGAACATACCCTTCCAGAATGTCTTCCGCATCATCTTCTTCATGCCGGCGATCGTCTCGCCGGTCGTCCTCGGCATAATTTGGCAGCGGATTTACGCGCCCTTCGGCGGCTTGCTGGCCGACCTGGGACGAGAAATCGGCGCAATGTTTCTGATTCAGCCCTATATTGCCGATCCCAAGATCGCCATCTTTTCCACCATCTTCGTCAACGTCTGGCAGTGGACCGGCTTCTCCATGCTGATGTATGTGGCCGGCTTGCAGGGCTTGTCTCAAGAGGTGCTGAGCGCGGCTGAGGTTGACGGCGCCGGGACGCGACAGCGCATCCAGTTCATCATTCTGCCGATGCTGCGCCATGTGCACCTGACGCTGATCCTGCTCGGCGTAATCGGCACGCTGCAGACTTTCGCCCTTGTCTTCATGCTGACCAAAGGCGGACCCAATCACGCCACCGAGATGCTGCCCACCTACATCTTCCAGAAAGCTTTTACGCTGCAGAGCATGGGTTACGCTTCGGCGGTGGCGGTTGTCCTGCTGGTGATCGCGCTGAGCGCCAGCATATTCCAGGTGCGCGTCCTCGGCTCGCGCTTCACCATCGGCAATTGAGGGCTCGATGAGAATCTCAACCCCACCCCCCGACCCTGTTCCCCCCTCGGTCCCCCCGCTCAACGGGGGGCAGAATTCCGATGCGTCAGGGAGGGGGAGCGCAGCTGGTTCAGTGTCTGAACTTGTGCCGCAGGCGCGTTGTCTAGCCTGTCCTCTAGCTAGAATCACCCATATGGGTGGCGTTAAAGTCCCTCCCCGAAGCTTCGGGGAGGGATTTAGGGAGGGGTTGAAGTAGTGACACGCCGAAATGCAGCCAGGACGCTCGTCTTCGCCTTCGTAACCATCTTGGCGCTGATCTGGCTCGTGCCCATCATCATGATGCTGGTCGTCTCCTTCATGCCGCCTGATCAACGAGCGCCGCGCTTCGGCGGACTGCTGATAAAAGGCGTCAGCTTGCAGAATTATGTGACCGTCTTCGAAGACGCGGAAATCGTCATGCACTTCGTCAACAGCGTCGCCGTGACGATACCGTCGGTATTTCTCGTCGTGGTCATCAGTTCGCTGGCGGCTTTTGCCTTGGCGCGGCTGAAGTTCTTCGCTCGCGATATCTGGTTTTACTTGCTTATCATGACGCTTATGCTGCCGATCCCGACGCTTGTCGTGCCGATATTCCAGATCAACAAGGCGCTGGGACTCAACGACAGTTATCTGGGGCTCATTCTGCCCTATACGGCGCTGGGCGTGCCCTTCGCCATCGTCATCCTCCGCAGCTTCTTCGCCGGCTTCCCAATCGAGATTGAAGAAGCGGCGCGCCTCGATGGCTGCACGCGCTTCGGCATCTATTGGCGCATCATGATGCCGGTCAGCTGGCCGGCGGTGGCGGTGGTCATCATCTGGCAGTTCATGACCTCCTGGAACGAATTTATCCTGGCCCTTGTGACGATGAGTTCGGTCGAGGTCAAACCTTTGACGCTGGTGCCGCTGGTCTACAGCGGGCAATTCATGATGCGCCCGGGCCCCATGTTCGCCATACTGACGCTGATTACGCTGCCCGTCATCGTCGTGTACTACTTGATGCAGCGCTTCATGGTCAGCGGCTTGACGGCCGGCGCCGTACGAGGCTAGCGCCCATCCCCGAAGGCTTGCCCGCTTCTTCCCCAAGCACAAAAGAGTCACTGTAAGCCCCCTCCGCTTAAAAGGCGCGTCAAAGTCCCGGTGAGATGCCCAAAGAATACGCTGCTGTATAGATACAGTATGTATACGTGGGGGGGGGGGGGGGGGGGCGAAGGGCGCGCGCGCAGGGTTTCGCATTTGGCGGGGGATGGGGGGCATTTGTTTTTTCACCACAGAGGCACAGGGGCACAGCGGCACAGAAGCGGGCGATATGGTGATAATCTACCCCATCCCCCGGCCCCTCTCCCGCCATCTCTATGGCGGGCATCCG
>JAPOYT010000040.1 GCA_026706445.1 Chloroflexota bacterium | reverse complement strand
TTCAGAATGAACATTTGGCTGTGCGCGTCGATGGCGAATTCGCCGCCACCGTGCCTGATCTGATCGCCGTGCTAGATAGCGAAACCGGCGAGCCAATCACAACCGAAGCGCTGCGTTATGGCATGCGGGTCGCCGTCATCGCCTTTCCCTGCGCGCCCCAGTGGCGAGAGCCGGCCGCGCTGGAATTGGCTCACCCGCGCTACTTCGGCTACGATGTTGATTATGTGCCGGTCGAGGAGCGGTTTGGGGGGATGATTTTTGCCACAGAGTCGCAGAGCGCAAAAAAAGGATAAATGCCTTTGCAAGAGGATAAGCAATTTCGGGCAGCGTTGACGCGGCGAGGTATCGTCTCGAAGTTCGCTGACTTAAGCGGCATCGTCCTTCGAAATGCTGATCTCAGCGGACAAGATTTGTCGCTGCTAAACTTGTCAAAAGCGGATTTAACAGGCGCCAACCTAAGTTGGACGGATTTGCGCTGGACGAATCTTAAAGATTCGAATCTAACTTATGCGCAGTTTGATTACGCTAACTTGTCGTTTTCCGATATGCAGGGGGCACAACTGGCGGGTGCGGATTTGCATACAGCAAAACTGACAAATGCGAACTTGTCGCGAGTGGACCTCACAGACGTAAAGTTAAATATTCTTGCAACTTTGGCGAATGCAGATTTGTCGGGCGCGAACCTAGCTGGCGTGTGCATGGGTCTAGCTCAACTGACGGGCGCGAAGCTGACTGGCGCGGTTTTGTCGGGCGCGAACTTAATTGGCTCGAAGTTGGTGTCGGCGGAACTTACGGGCGCGGATTTATCCGGCGCGATTTTGCAACAGGCGGATTTTACGGGCGCGAAGTTAACCGAAGCCAACCTGTCAGACGCTTGGCTTTCTCATGCAGTGCTAACTGGTGCAAACTTGGCAGGCTCAAACTTGATGGGAGCGAATTTGTGGGGTGCGGAGTTTAAAAACTCAACATTCGACGAATCCACCACTCTGCCTGACGGCACAGAATGGTCACCCGACACCGATATGCGATTGTTCACAAAGCAATGGTCTGGCGTCATGTGGTGTGGAAGAGATCTGTCAGGCGCGATGCTGTCAGCCGCAATGTTAGAGGGCGCAAAGCTAGCAGACGCGGACTTGAAAGGCGCGAACTTGAAAGGCGCGGTACTGACGGATGCTGACCTAATAGGTGCGAACTTAGCAGGGGCGAACTTGACAAGCGCCCACTTGAAAGGCGCAAACTTTACAGACGCGGACTTGACATGCGCAAACTTGATAGGTGCAACATTCGACGAATCCACAACGCTTCCCGACGGCACAAAGTGGTCACCCAAATCCGAAATGCGACTATTTACAATGGAACTATCTGGCGTCATTTGGCGTGGACGGAACCTGTCAGGCGCGATGCTGTCATGTGCAATGTTAGATAGCGCAAAGCTTTCAGACTCGGATTTGTCGAACGCTGACTTAACTGGCTCTGACCTAACATACGCGGACTTGACACATGCAGTCCTGAATGGCGCGGATTTGACAGGGGCACTTTTGTGGGTTGCGGATTTGAGATCAGCCGATTTAGTAGGCGCGGATATGTCGGATGCTGATTTAGAAGGCGCGAACTTGGCAGACGCGAACTTGAAAGGCGCAAACTTGAAAGGCGCAAACTTGAAAGGCGCGACTTTTGACGAAAATACTACTCTTCCCGACGGCAACAAGTGGACACCTGAAACCGATATGACCCAATTCACCGACCCATGAACCAAGTCTCCCTCTCCGACACCCAAGCCATTGCCATTGGCGCCGGCATCCTTGGAACCGGCGGAGGCGGCAGCACCTATCTGAATCGCCTCCGGCTGAACAACGAACTGCGCTTGCAAGGCCGCCCGGTTACTGTCATTCGCGCCGATGACGCGCCCGATGACGCGCTGGTCTGCGCGGTTGGCGGCATGGGCGCGCCGACGGTAAGCAACGAAAAGCTGCAAGAGGGGCAGGAGATCAAGCGAGCTGTCCGCGCCCTGGAAGACCACCTGAGCCAGCAGATCTACGCGATTGTCATCGGCGAAATCGGCGGCGGCAACGCGCTGGGTCCAATGATCACGGCGCTGCAATGCGGCTTGCCCGTCGTGGATGGCGATGGCATGGGCCGCGCCTTTCCTGAGCTCGACATGGACACCTTTATGATCGGTGGCCTTGCGCCCGCGCCGTTTGCCTTGGCTGATGCGCATGGCAATGTCGTCATCTTCGAGCGGATTGGGTCAGCGAAGCAGGCAGAGGAGTTCGCCCGCAGCTTGACCATCGAGATGGGCGGCTCGGCCGGGCTGGTCATGCCGGTGATGAGCGGCGCCGAATTGAAAGCGACTATCATTCGCGATACGCTCAGCTTGGCGAAACGCATCGGCGAGACCGTGCTCGACTGCCGCGCGCGCAGCATCGAGCCGGCGGAGAGTGTCGCCGAGCTGTGTAACGGTAAGGTGCTGTTCACTGGCAAGATCGTCGATGTCGAGCGGCGGACGGTTCAGGGTTTCGCCCGCGGCAGGCTCGTCATCAGCGGGTTCGAAAAGTTTGAGCATCAGCTCGAGATCGAATTTCAAAACGAGAATCTGATCGCGCGCAGCAATGGTAATGCGCTTTGCGCCGTACCTGATCTGATTACGCTCGTCACCCTTGAAGACTGCGAGCCGATTGGCGCCGAGTCGCTGCGTTATGGCTTGCGTGTTGCCGTGTTGGCGATGCCAGCGCCGAAAGAACTGAAGACGCCGGAAGCGCTGGCGGTCGTTGGTCCGCGCGCCTTTGGCTATGACTTGGATTTCCGTCCGCTGCCGGGGGATTTGTTGTAAGCGCTGGCACGGACAGGTTTGACAGATCGCATTGCTTTCGCTAGGATGATTGCACGATGGGAAATTGAAAGCAGTACGACAATGCACAAGCGCAAAGAGCTAAATTGGACTGTCCATCAGAATGGCACTTGCGAGGCGGCTGCCGATTTCTATGCTTTCTGTGAGGAGTACAATCAAACTTTGCCGTTGACGCGCGAAGGCTTGAAGCGGTTGCCACGCGAAATCGAGTTGGAGTTTTACCGCCGCATGCCGGTGTGGATGGCTGATGAGTTAGGCTTTGGCACCTTTGAAGATGATCCGATGCCGATTGTGATGCGGGAAGTTGATCACGGTGTCTGGAAGTACGTGTTTTGACTCCGGATGAGATACCTGCTCGATACGAACATCTGCATCTATTGCATCAGCGAAAGATATCCGAAGCTATTTGATAGAGTGCGCCTGCGGCATCAAAGTGCTGGCGTTGCCACCAGCGCGATTTCCAAAGCGGAAATGTATGCTGGTTCGTATCGTCGGCATTCGCCCGCGCTATATCGGCGGGAGCAGGACGAGTTCTTTTCGAACTTTCCCAGCTTGCCCTTTAATGATGCCGCAGCGGATTTCTACGGCCGCATACACGCATTCTTGAGAGACCGAGGGAATCTTATGGGCGTCGCCGATATGCAGATAGCAGCGATTGCGATGGCAAACGGATTGACAGTCGTGACGCACGATATGCGCGGTTTTACGCGACTACCTGATCTACCTGTCGAAGATTGGGCAACCGAATAACTGCCGCATTGGAACTCGCCATGCCCGAACAACCCCACATCATCATCTTCAACCCGGACCAATGGCGCGGCGATGTCATGGGTCACCTCGGCAATCCGGCCGCCGTCACGCCCAATCTCGACCGGATTATTGAGCATGACGCCGTCTCGTTTCGCCAGGCCTTTTGCCAGAATCCGGTCTGCACGCCCAGCCGCTGCTCGTTTATGACCGGCTGGTATCCCCACGTCCGCGGACACCGCACCATGTTCCACATGCTGCGGCCCGATGAGCCTGTGCTGCTGAAATATCTTAAGGACAAGGGCTATTTCGTCTGGTGGGGCGGCAAGAACGACCTCGTTCCGCGGCAAGATGGCTTCGCCGACTATTGCGATGTCAAATACGAAGCGCCGCGCAAGTTGCGGCCGAACCTGCACAGCGCCGATGAGTGGCGGGGTGATCCAGCGGGCGACAATTATTACTCATTCTTCGCTGGCAAGCTGGAAGCCGACGATAAAGAAGTTTACTACGACAACGACTGGGCGATGGTTGATGGCGCGGTTGACTTGATTCGAAACGCGCCGGCCGATCAGCCGCTCTGCATCTATCTTCCCCTGAGCTATCCGCATCCACCTTACGGCGTGGAAGAGCCCTGGTTCAACCAGATAGACCGCGACCTCATCCCGCCGCGCTATCCAACGCCGGACTGGGAGACGAAGCCGAGCCTCACCGCCGGCATCTACCAGCGGCAGGGTTTACAGAACTGGAGCGAGGAGCGCTTCAATGAATTGCGCGCCGTCTATTATGGCATGTGCGCCCGCGTCGACGCGCAGTTCGGCCTGCTTGTCGACGCCCTTAAAGAGAAGGGCGCCTATGACGACAGCGCCATCTTCTTCTTCTCCGATCACGGCGATTTCACCGGCGACTACGGACTGGTCGAGAAGACGCAGAATACCTTTGAAGACTGCCTGACGCGCGTGCCGCTAATCGTCAAGCCGCCGGCCGACCAGCCGATCAAGCCTGGCATACGCGACCAACTGGTCGAGCTGATCGACTTCACCGCGACCGCCTACGAATGGGCGGGCATTGATCCTGATTACGACCATTTTGGACGCTCGCTGACGGCGCTCATCGCTGGCGCGGAGGCTGAACACCGCGATGCTGTCTTCTGCGAGGGCGGGCGTCTAATTGGCGAAGAACAGGCGATGGAGAAAGACAGCCCCTCGTTCTACGATCCGGCGGGTTTGTATTGGCCCCGCGTGCAATTGCAGGGGAGTGAAGGCGGCGAGCACAGCAAAGCGACCATGTGCCGCACGCGCGACTTCAAATATGTCCGCCGCCTGTATGAATCCGACGAGCTTTACGATCTGCGCCGTGATCCAAGCGAACTACAGAATCGGATCGACGATCCGGCTTATGCTGCGGTTGTAACGGAGCTGCGCGAACGGATGCTGACCTGGTATCAGACGACTTGCGATGTCGTGCCCTACAAGACCGATGTGCGCTAGCTCGCCGACGGTGACAAATTGTGCCTATGACCACCAGATTCTAGTCGCAATTGACACGTAGGAGATACTCAGCACGCCCCGACATATCCCACGCGAAGGCAAAAGCCTCATCACCCACTTCGACTTCAATGGTGTACATTCCTTCAGGGAACCACTGATTCCAGCGATAGGTTTGCAGAATGTAAAGGTCGCCGGTGTCGATAAACGTTTTGTCATACTGCTGGTTTACCTGCAAGGCTTGGCTTTGGTTCGGCAGATAAAGATCGGCAACTAGGCCACCAAGACTTTCGCCCGACAAAACAAAACTGATGTCCATGTCCGAACTGCGGCTTGAATCCGCCAGAATTAAACAGCTACGATCATTGAAGAAGTATGGCTCGCCAGTCTCAATAGTGTGGTCAGGTAACCGCCGCGTCAGCCAGCCTGCGATATACGCAGTTTCGCCAGATGAAAGCCGTACTCTATACCAGCTGTCTTCTTCATCCAAGACTTCAAGAATATCGCCTGCACTGACGCTGCCTACCTTTGCGCACGATGTCGAACCGCAGTCGCGAAGATTGACCTGACTTGATACTGTTACTTTGAATTGCGCTTCTTCCGCACGAGACTGTGATTCTGAAGTATCCTCACAATCGGTATGATATTCGGAGAACGAGAGCGTCTCGTTGCCCACTTTCGCATAATCATGGCCTCCCGCAATCGCTGCGACAAGCTCAACCAATTCACAGTTGAATAGTGTTTCGCTAAAGGAGTTATGAACCCAGTCTTGAGCAAAGCTCGGCGCTAGGATCAGCGTGGCGACGAGTACAACAACGGATACCGTAATTGGCCTAGGATTGCGGGGGGGGGGGGCGATTCTAAGTGAGTCTAACATCGTGCAGTCCTCTCAGTTAAGATATGTCAATAGGAAACCAATTTGAGGAAGAGTCTACTTCATATCTGCAGAAGCCGCTAACCACAGCCGGCAGTCAAGCCATACTGAACCGTGAGGCGCTGATTCGCCGGTACGTTCTGAAGACGGCACTCGACGCCGTTGCTCCAGACGATCCGCAAACTGGCGCTGGCGGCGGTGCCCAAGCCAAAATGCAATGGCAGTTGATTGTTGCCGCCAAGCCCGGTGCCGATCCGCACCGCTTGCATTTGTCTGTTGCCGTCCGGTGTGGTCAGGTAGACGCGCGCGCCAACCGCGTCGCGATTGACCTTGAAAGTCCCGCCCTGTCTGCTGGGAGAGAGTTCGTCCCCGCGCAGCTTCACGGAGAGCCAGCGATTTCGTCCGCCCTGATTCTGATAGAGGCGGTAGCCGCTATTCCAATTGCCGGTGACCAAATCGAGGTCGCCGTCACGGTCGTAATCGGCGAAGGCGACGCCCAAGGTCGGCAGCGCTTCGTCAATGCCGCTGCGCGCGCTGATATCGTTAAAGCGTCCGCGTCCGTCGTTGTGGAATAAGGCATCGGCGCGTGGATTCATGAAGGTGGTTTCCAGCTCGGGGAAGCTTTGGAAGTATTCGGTCGAGGCGACGTAGAGATCCTGCCAGCCATCGTTGTCAAAGTCGAAGAAGGCCGCGCCCCAACCGACGCCGCTGTCCGGACCGAGATTGATGGCGACGCCGGCTGAATGCGCCCGACTGCGAAAATCGCCGCTGTCGTTTCGCAGCAGGTACATTGTGTAGACCATGTCAGTGATATACAGATCCAAGTCGCCGTCATTGTCGTAATCGGCGGCGTCGACCCCCATGCCATTGATCAGCAGGCCGGTCCCGCTTTCGTCGGCGGCATCGGTCCAGCACCAATGGCCGCAGCCGGCGCCATCGTTGCGGAAAAGCACATTGCCGATCGCGTTCTGCATCTTGTCATTGACGACGTAGATATCTTGGTCGCCATCGCCATCATAATCGAGGAAAGCCGGCGCGAAGCCGGCGCCCAAGGTCAGGGCGTAATCCAGCGTCAGCGTGGCATCGGTGAAGCTGCCATCGCCATTATTGTGATAGAGGCGATCTTGCTGGGCGGTGAAATCGACCGGGTCGCATTCGGGATAGCAAGACCAGTTCGTGACGTAGAGGTCAAGCCAGCCATCGCTGTCATAATCGCCCCAGGCGGCTGATGTCCCTTTGCCAGTGTCGCCGACTCCCGCTTCAAGGGTTACATCAGTGAAGCCAGCGCCACCATCATTGCGGAAAAGTCGGTTTGCGCCGAAGTTGACGATGTAGAGATCGAGCCAGCCGTCGTTGTTGTAATCAGCCCAGGCAGCGCCGCCGCTCGGCACATCGGGCAGGCTTAACTGCTCAGAGTGCGTGGAGACGGAGAAGCTGCCGTCGCCTTCGTTGCGGTAGAGCGCATTGGGGTCCAGATTGCCGGTGACAAAGAGATCTACCCAGCCGTCGCGGTCGTAATCGCCCCAGGCTTGACCGATGGCGAGGTAGCCTTGCATCGCCTCTTTGTCGTCCCAGACGCCGCGGTGCGTCGCCCTAAGGCCGGCGTCAATGCTGACATCGCGGAAGATGGGTTGGTCGGACTGGGCGGAAGCGACGCTGGCGATGGTGAAGAGGAACATCGTAGTCGCGAGCAGACTAAGTGTCATATCAGCAACAATTCTGGGTGTGTTGTAGGGGCGGCACGCCGTGCCGCCCGCGAGATACATGGATATTGCGGGCGTTTCAGCGAAACGCCCCTACAGTTCGCTAGATTGACTGAATGGGGGCAAGCGCGAATCATGTTGATATGCTTAGCGTGCCGTCGTCCGCGCATAGGGCGGCCAATCCAGCGGGATGCCCATTTGCTCTTTCAACCGGCATTGGAAATCGCGCAGGTGACTTTCGGTATTGCGCACCTGCCGCGGCCTCAAGCCCTTATCCAGACAGTAAGCCGCCAGCGCCCCGGCCGATTCGCCGATATTCCATTCCACCGGATGCAAGCGGTAGCAGCCATTGGTGATATGGGTCACGCCGAGGTTTTTGCAGGCGGGCAGAAGGTTCTCGACGCGTTGCGGAATCAGCGAGCCGAGCGGAATCTGGAAAGGATAGCAACTGATGTCGATATAGTTGCGCAAGCCGGTGCTCGGGTGCAAGTCGATGCGATAGCTGCCGATGCCGACGCTGTCATCGAATTGCTCGGCGCTATCGAAACCTTTGCGCTGCTGCACGCCGACATGCTCTTCCAGCACGGTGAACTCGGACAGGATGCGCCGCGCTTCGCGCACGTAGACGTACTTGGCCATGCCGTCGCTTGTGCCGACGATATCGGGGCGCAGGCGCAAGCCGGGATAACCGTAGCCCTTTCCGTCCGAGCGCGGCGCCTCGGTCTGCATCCAATAAAGAAAGGCGAAACTCAACTGCTTGCATTCGCGCAGCGCCGCTTGTTTGGTCTGCTCGGAAACGCCGAGAAGCGGCTTGAGCCAGTAGTCGATCATCGGCCAATTGACCAAGGTGATATCGCTGGGGAAGGCGCCCTCGCGGTAGTGATCTTTATAGAGGATGCGGCGGAAATGCCATAGATCGCCCGGACCGCCGGTGTAGCGATGGCGGAAGTCAGCATGGAAAATCTGACGATGGACCGGCTCCAGCGTTTGCGGACTGGAATAAACCCAACTCAGTTGTTTGTCGGGCCAGAAATCGGCTTTGTATTCACGCCAAAAGTCGTAGTCTTCCGGCTTGTCGATGGTGTGGTCTTCGCCGTCCAGGTGATCAACGGCGAAGCACCAGGAGATCGACTGCTGATCAAGCGGCAGCGGATCGCCCTCGACGGCGTGCATTTCGCCGGTCTGCGCCTGGCTTTCGGCGCCGATGATCAATTCGACATCCGCCATCTCCAGCAGGTCGCCCAACTCAGTGGCATCCAGAATATATGGCGCGGAAATGACGACCTGATCGCCCGTGCGCGTATCTTCCAGCGTGACAGCCAGCACATGGTCGCCATCGGTCTCGGCAGCGACCGGGATATGATAAAGCAAGATATCCAACTGCATACTGGAACGGTAGGGCGCCAGCATCTCTTCTATAACAGCCAAGCCGATGCGCGGCTCGTGGCAGAGGCGGCTGACATTGCCCTGTCCCGGATTCCAATTCATGGTGTAGCGCGCCTTGTCCGTCAGCGGAAAATTGCGGCGATAATAATCGCGCACGCCATCGGAGAAGCGCATGTAGGAGGCGGTCGCGCCGCATTGATCGACCCAGGGATTCTCGTCCGGCGGCACCGCTTGCGCCGTCAACTGCCCGCCGATCCAGTCGGTCTCTTCGCTCATGATGACCGACTTGCCCATGCTCAGCGCCGCCAGCGCCGCGCCGATCGCGCCAGTGCCGCCGCCGACGATGAGGATGTCTGTGTTGCGCTCTTTCATTGGTTCTTCCTCAATATGCGTTTACATGCCGGGCTTGCTAGGCTCGCCAGCGGCGATGACATGATCCTTGCCCTGCTTGGGATTGTAATGATATCCGTTTTCGACGCACCAGTCGTCGATTGGATTGGGCCCACCGGTGAAGTCGAAATTTGGATTATCGTCGACCGGTTCGCCCACCAGATAGCGCTCCATCGGCGAGAGTTTTTCTACCATTGCTGGCGCCTGCTGCCGATAATCGGTAGGCGTGACCCAATCGTAGCTATAACCGATCATGACCGCTTTGCGCGTTCGGTCGGTCAAATTAGCGGCGCCCGCGTGCCAGGTGCGGTTCTCGAAAAAAACGGCATCGCCCGGGTTCAGCAGCGGCTCTACTTTTGTAGCCGGATCAACTTGACCCTCCGGTATGTTTATGGGTTCCTTGAGTTGATTGCTGCGGGCGGCCATCATGGTAACGCCGCTGTTTGGCTCGCTCAGGTCGGTCAAATAATAGGCGACTTTCAGTGAGTGTCGGGGAATATTCTGATCGCCCAGGTCGCGCATCGACATATAGTGGTCGCGGTGCCAGCCGGGTAGACGCTCGGTATCGGGCGACCCCGGCGGATCGGGCGCGCGGTAGATAAGATGGCTGGTCAAGAGCGACAGATAAGGGCTGAGCAGTTGCGCTACTATCGAGAAAACTTTGGGATTGGTGATGAGCGGCAGGAAAGCGTCGTCCATGGATACGCAATTGCGAAAGCCGTCGTACTTGCCGCCGGGACGGCGCTGTCTGTTTAGTTGGCGGTCGGAGGCGATCAGCCGGTCGCCCGCCTCAATCAGCGACGAAACAGTCTCGTTGTCGATCGCTTCACGCAAGATGAGATAGCCCTCTTCATCGAATTGCCGCTTCTGTTCCGCTGTGATCGGTACAAAATCCATTTGTCTCCCCCCATCCCCCTGCCCCTTCCCCGACGGTCAGTGTCTACGCGACCCATCAAGCGGGAAAGGGAGTAAGTCTCTCGATTGGCTTTAGCTTGAAGCGCGGAGAGCGGCTTGTTCCTCATCGGGCCGCTGGCCCACTTCATCATAAATTCTATCCAAGAGTTGACCGCGCGTCCCGCTGAATGTTGTCAATTCGGGTGTGTTCGCCCAGGTCGTCCAGTTGCTGCGGTCTTCATCCGAGACCGGCTCGTCAAGATTGGCTACGTAGCTATCGCCCAGGAATCCGCGCAAGGCGAAAAATTGCAGGGCGTCGTAATGGTCATCGCCCGGCGCTGCATCTTCGTAGTACGTGAGTACAGCGCCAGCGGCCAGCAGACGCCGCTGCAGCTCAACGACATTGACGCCTCGCACTGAGCTTCCCTCGTCGAGACTGACGTTGATGGCGGCGCCGGCCGCCTCGCCCAGCGCCATCCAGCAGGGCTCCATGCGCAAGGTGCTGAAACCGATATGTGTGCCCGAAGCCGGCACGGGAATCAGCAGATTCTCGACTTCCAGCGGCAGGATAACGCCATAGGGCACGCAATAAGGGCTAGTGGGGTAGGTGAAAATGCCGTCGGTATGCGGCCGCCCGTCTTCGCGTTTTAGGCAAGCGTGCGAATCCAGCGCATAGTGGCTGGCAGTGATGCTGGTCGTATGCGCGCGCGAAGCCCGTTTGGACAGGGCGTCATGGGCGGTGAAGAGGTATTCGCCGCGGATGCGCCGTCCCTCGCGCACGTAGATTTGCCGCGGGAAATTGCCGTTATCTTGGAACTCGTCGCTGGCCAGCCCCCAGCGCTGGCAGCGCTCGCGGAAATCGGCCGGCAACTCGGGATCGTTCTGCGCGAAATAGAAGAGACCAAGGATGTAATCACGCAGACGCTGGGCGAAGCGATCGCGCCAGTCCCAGCTTGCGGTGGGGTAGGGCCAATTCTCTTCCGGCAAATCGGTCGAAATGAAGGCGGCATGCTGATTGTTGCCGTCGACTTTCCCGTTGGGCACGCGCGCCATATTGGTGATGGCGCCGATGCCATCGAATTCCAGCGGCTTCGGCGGACCGGCGAAGCGATTGAGCCGCACGTCGTCGATAAGCGACAGATATTCATCGCGGTTGTACGTGGCTGGCTTTTCGATAGGCGTCATATTGGATTCAACGGTCGTAAGCGGCAGGCGGTAGTTGTAAGATTGAATCGCGTTATCAGCTTGCCCGGTTGAGTAATACTCATCTACCGGCGCGTCCCAGCGCTGGTAAAACTTGCCGGCGCAAGGCTCGCCGTATTCGTCTTTACCCTCCCGCCCCAGCATATAGGGAGCGCCCGCCGCTGCCGCCAGGTCGCCTTCATAGGTGGCGTCGACGAAGACCGACGCGCGGTAGGTTTCTTCCTCGCCGCTTTCGCGATTGACGATCCTGATTTCGCGCAAGACGGCGCCATCCCTGATCGCGTTGCTCGGCTCGTGATCGAATTGCCGCATCGTGCGGACTTCAAGCAAGTCGCTTTGTTCCGCGATCATTTGATGCAGGATCATCTCGGCAACATGCGGCTCGAAGCGGTAGCCGTCGCTGCAATCGATGACCTGCTGCGAATCGACCCCATAGGTATCGCTGTAATGCTGCTTGATGCGCCCGACAAATTCCAGGAAGAGGCCGCCAGTGGCGCCGCGGGTGTGGATGTCGGTAGCGCCGAGACCATTCGCGGGCAAACCGCCGATGTAGCCGGTCCGCTCCAGGATGACGGCGCGTCGACCGGCTTTGGCGACGGTGATGCCGGTCATGATGCCGGCTGGCGTGCCGCCGACGATTACGGCGTCGAATTCGTATGTTGGGGGAGATGTCATCTGCGGATCCTGGCAGTTGTGTTCATACGACGGGCGAGCCTTGGCTCGCCCCTACATTTCGCAATATGGCGGGCTTAAGCATTTATTCCTTCAGCGCCAGTGAAACGAGAACGCGAATCTCGGAAGATTGCGGCAATTCACCAGCAATGCGCAACCAACCTCCGAAGTGGCTGACCTTGCAGAATGTGACCTCGTCCTTTGTCGCCGGCAGGTTGAAAGAGGTTCCTTCATCCACCCAATGAATGCCGTCGGCGGAAATCTGCACCTGCGCTGCTCCGGCAAAATCGCCAGACACATCCAGCGCGCGGACGAAAAAGATCGCCTCGCTGGCCCAGGCGGCTTCGTAAGGCTCGCTGGCGAATTCGCCCTGCCAGAGGACGTTGCGCTCGACGCTCGCCGTATAACTACGTCTAAGTGGCATGGCTAGAAGTCTCCCGAAAGCAAAACCGAATCGACATAGAAGAAGGCGCGTTTATCGCGATTGGTCTGCACCCAAAAAGCCGCGTTCAGCATGC
>JAPOYT010000126.1 GCA_026706445.1 Chloroflexota bacterium | reverse complement strand
GGCGCAGATGGCGGAGGACCTGGCGCAAGACGCCACCCTGCGCGTGATGGACAACCTGAGCAACTTCCGCGGTGAAAGCCAGTTCACCACTTGGGCGACCAAGATCGCCATCCGTTTGGCTATCAGTGATTTGAGGCGCTCGCGTTACAAGGATTTCAGCCTCGATGAATTGACCGCTGATGGCGACCTGCTGCCGGTTTCGACGCGCTTGGCCGCGGCAGCCTCGCCGACGCCGGAGAAGGTGGCGGAGCGCGACGATGTCATGGAAAAAATCGAGCTGGCGCTGACGGAGGCGCTAACCGAGCGGCAATATCAGGCGCTGGTTGCTGTCGCCCTCAAGGGCATCCCGATGGATGTGCTGGCCGAGCGCATGGGAACAAATCGAAACGCCCTCTACAAGCTCATCCACGATGCGCGCCGCAAGCTCAAAACCCACCTCGAGGCGCAGGGCATCTCGACCGACTATATGCTTACCCTCTTCGGGAATTGAGGCGCTATTGCCTAGAATCTCTTTTCAATTTGCGAATTAACGGATAGATTCCTTGCTAGATTGCATCTGACAAGATAGACTTTAACTTAAAGGAATCGAACAAATGTCTTTGCTCATTCGAGTGGTCATTAGTTGCAACTACTCAGAAGTCATAATCCAGAGAATATTCTAGGCAATGAACCGCGCACAGTATCTTGATCGCGTCTTTTACAAGAATTCTCAATTCATGGACGAAGTACCCGACTGCGTCGTTGATCTCGTCGTGACTTCGCCTCCTTACTTCAACATAAAGGACTACTCGCTTGATGGATACCAGATTGAAAATCACAGCGCAAAGAATGGGGCGCAAATCGGAGATCTGCAGGATTATTCGGAATTCATTGATGCACTTCTCCAAGTCTGGCAGGAATGCGAACGAGTACTAAAGCCTAACGGGAAGTTAGTGATTAACTCGCCGCTGGTACCGATGAAGCGTGCTGATTACAGAACGCACTACAATCGCCATATTTTTGATTTGAACTCGGATATCCAGCACTCAATTCTTTACCAGGAGAATACGTCCATGTTTCTTTATGACGTATTCATTTGGGACCGGACTAATCCAAGTAAGAGGCTAATGTTTGGTAGTTACCCATTTCCGCGCAACTTCTACGCACAGAATACAAGCGAATTTATCACGGTGTATGTTAAGGATGGTAAGCCTGAAAACAACGTACCGAGTTATGCGAAGGAGGCGAGCCGACTTACGCAAGAGGAATGGGTCAAATTCACTAAGCAAGTATGGCGGATTCCAATTCCAGGTAAAGACGACTTAGCTTTTGGAGACCACAGCGCCATCATGCCAGAGGAAATAGTCTATCGATGTGTGCGGCTCTTCACATTTGAAACTGACGTGGTGTTAGATCCTTTTGCAGGCAGCGGCACTACACTTAAGGTAGCCAAACAGAATGGTCGTCATTTCATCGGTTACGAAATTATGTCAAGCTATAGAACTGTAATCGAAAGAAAGCTTGATGCAGCTTACCAGATGCGACTCCAATTCGATTATGAGAAATGAACTCGCATTAAATGAAGTCTATAATCTGGATTGCTTTCAGTTCTTGGCTATGGTCGATGACGGGATCATAGACCTCGCAGTAATTGATCCGCCATACAATCTGAAGAAGGCCGCGTGGGATACCTTCGAGTCGGATGTGGCTTTCTTTGAATTCACATTTTCGTGGATTGATAAACTTATCCCGAAACTTAAGCCAGAAGGTAGCCTGTACATTTTCAATACGCCATACAATTGCGCGTTTATACTTCAGCACCTCGTTTCACGAGGTCTTTTTTTTCAGAATTGGATTACATGGGACAAGCGCGATGGCTTGGGGGGTGCGCGCCGTCGGTTCAGTAATGGACAGGAGACCATTCTCTTCTTTTCAAAGGGGCAACATCACACATTCAACTATGATGACGTCAGGGTTCCGTACGAATCAACTCAAAGAATCGAACACGCGAAATCGAAGGGAATTCTCAAGAATGGAAAGCGATGGTATCCAAATCCTAATGGAAGACTTTGTGGCGAAGTTTGGCACTTTTCAAGTGCTAGACACAAGAACAAGGTAAATGGAAAGGTGTGTTCGCAAGGTCACGCGACTCCAAAGCCGATTGACATGATAGAGCGAGTCATTAGGGCAAGTTCCAACGAGGGCGATCTGGTTCTTGACTGCTTTGCTGGCACAGGCACAACAGCTCTGGCCGCGAAGCGACTCGGGAGGAATTTTATCTGTGGCGACCAAAGCGCCCAGTATGTGAACATGGCACGTCAGCGACTTCAATTCGACAATTTGGAACATTAAGCGATGAGGCGATACGTTAGCAACATCAGTCCGGGAAATGAGGCGCTAGAATTCATTGATCGTCGGCTTGCCGATGAGAAATATCGAGGAAGTTGGTCTTCGCAACATAACCGTTTCTCGATGCACAAAGTCATAACGATTTTAAGACTTCTTGACAAGTATGCTCCAAATTACTCGCTGATGCAGATTCGCACCGCGGACTTGTCAAATCGACCGCAAAACACTTCAGGCGAATTTTCCTACGCAATGTTCTGTGGCGATGCGAAGCAAGTGGTTGGCAGCGGTACACAGGACGCGATGAGAAAAAATCATTTTCCAGATTGGCATCGCATGGGATTGATAGAACGTTACGGACCCGACAAAAGTCCGACGAATCCATTTAGGCAGCAACGTGTGAAGTATGTCGCTCTTTCTAGACAAGGCATGAGGCTTATTGATGCGGTCGGGATTGACGAACAGTTCTACATATATTCTAGTGGCATCGATAAGCTGTTGGGTGGATTTATCAGCATATTGCTTGCACTCTTGCGCAACAAACGATTCGCAATCAAGAAGGTTGCGATTCATGAGTTTATGTTCTTTGTTTCCGCTATTGGCACAAGCACAACTTTTAACATAGGTGTTGAGAGGTGTGCAGTCTTGTTGAAGGCTTATAGGTCTCTGTCAACCATTCAGGCAAGGAGCGTGGTCGAGGTACTTTCTGAGGAGTTGAATCCAGCTAACTTCTCCGGAGACAAGCGAACGAAACGTGACTTTCACAATTGGCGAAACAAGGCGCAACAGATCTACGATCTATTGAATCAAACTGTGTACTTTGAAGTCCGTGAAGATATGCTCTATCTTCGAAAGGGAAAAGTTCGGTCTTTCAGTGAGAAAGTGAAGTATTTTGATCGACACAAGGTGACCCGAACGCAGGGCTTCGAACTACATCACGTCGTTCCGCTCGGCTGGTCTGAGAGCGAAGCTCAGTTCAAACTATTCGACAGCTGGAAGAACATGGTCTATATCAGCGGCTTTGAACACGCAAAGATCACTCAGAATCGCAATCGTAATGTTGTTATGACAGCCTGCGAAGAAAATTTGGTTCTAAGCGATTACGGCGAAAACAGTGTTTTTCTGAAACGAGACGAGACCGTTCTGTACGATTCAGTCCAACAGCCGGTTTTGCTTGACTACAATGCTAGGCTTAGACAGTCGGTAACAGAGCACTAACCACGTTACATTCAGCATCATTGGTCAAAATGCCGACCGACTATATGCTTACCCTCTTCGGCAATTGACGGGTTACTGTTTCAAGGCCAGCACTGTGCCGAAGCACATCTCATCGTTTGTCCCCTCGCCCCAGACTACATAGCGCGGAGCATCCGACAGCGAATTGTCCCAGGCGCAGGTCATCCGCAAGACATCGCCGGAGGACAATTGCAGCGGCTCGACAAGATCATAATGACCCTGCCAATGAAAGTCCCAGCGCGGGATATCCAGCAGCAGCAGCGTTTCGTCTCCGCCAGGATTCAACTCGAGGCGAAAGCTGCGCCCTAATTCGTGCATGTGCCCGGAAACGCCGAATACTGTCAGGGGTGATGCTATCGGATAATCACAGTAGCCTTTGGCGTTCTCACCAGTGTTCTTGGCATAGTCTTCCAGGCTCTGTCCGCACTTGCGCAGTAGATAATCAGGGGTGTGACGGGCTTTTTCGTCATAAAGTTCGGCGACGCGCTTGACTGCCGCTTCACGCTCGCACTGTGGACCGGCGACACCGGTCGGGCAAGGGATTTCTACCGGCGCCGTCAGCGGCAATTCAGTGAGTTCGGCCAGCTCATTCTCGGCCGGCGCCAATTGAATAATGACTTGGCTGCGATCTGGCTGGCGGGTCGTCCAGAGATTGTAGTGCATTTGCACGACGATTTGCTGGCCCGGTTTGATGAGAAATCCTGTGCCGTCCGGCAATGAGACCGGCGGCGCGCCCGGCGCCCAGCCGCCAATTCCTAGGCCTCTGTTGGATAAGCCCGCGCCGCCATAACAGGACCAGCCCGGTCGTCCATCGGCGTAATTGCGCCTTTGAATGGCGCGATCCGCTTCCTTGCCAAAGCGGTACAAGATGACATGATGCGCCATTTCCACCACGTCGGGGATGAATTCGTAACCGGTGATGAATTGCGGCGAGTCGACATTTAGCTCAAATGCGAAGCAGCGGTAATCGTCGAGCGCGTCCTCGTCCGGCATATAAGGCTCTTCCAGCTGCAAAACCAGGTCGGCGCGAATCTCGACGAAGTCGAATCGATCGGTCGCGGAAGGCGCGTAGTCATGCGGATCGCCTAGCGCGGCGCCGGCGTCGGCCCAAGCGGCGATTATCGCGATTTCTTCAGCGGACAAACTGCGGTCGTTCTTCAGCGGCAGGTTTGCCCGCGAAGGCATCCAAGGCGGCATCAGCCCGCTGACGACGTGGAACTTGATATCCTGCGCCGCCCAAAGCACATCTTCCGCGCTGGTGAATGGAGCATAATCGGCGATCTGCCCAGCGGAATGGCAGTCGATGCAGTTGGCTTCGATTATCGGCCGCGCATGCTCGTGATAGGTGGGATGCTCCGGTACGCTCACGGCGCTGAGGTCAATCGATTCCGCCTCGTCATCATCGTGGCCTTTGTCGCCGTGAGCCAATGAATTGAGCAAACTGAGACCAATGAGCGGCAATACAAGAAGGTAACGCATATTAATTCTCCCGCCTATGCTGCCGTCGGTTCAGGCTCCGAGGATCGCAAGAAATGTTAATACTCTCTATTATATTGAGAAAATGCGAGCTTGGCAGGGAGCCGGCAAGGTATTATGTGACTGCTTTATCCCAGCGGACGCCCGCCATCAACCGGAATTATATCGCCCGTACTGAAGCGCAGATGCGCGACTGCGGCATAGACCGCTTCCGCCACATCTTCCGCGTCTGCGATGCGGCCAAGCGGCGTCTTGTCTTCCTGCTCGGCGATGAGCGCCCGCGGCATGCGTTGCGCGTATTCGCCACCCACCCAGCCCGGCGATATGGAAAGCACTCGAATTTGCGGCGCCAGCGCCCGCGCCAAGGAACGGGTCATGCTGTCCATCGCCGCCTTGCTCGCGCAATAGGCGACATTGCTGCCCACGCCGGTGCGCCCGGCGATAGACGAGATATTGATGACGACGCCGCCAGCGTCCGCCATCAGCAGCGGCTGCAGCGCCCGGATTGAAGCGAAGGCGCCCCGCCAATTCACGCGGAAAATCTGATCGATGGTTTCGTCATCCAGCGCGCCGAGATTGGCATGGGGCACAGCTTTTGTAATGCCGGCGTTGTTGACCAATACATCGAGCCGCCCGTACTTATCGCTTAGGGCTTCCGCCAGCTTGCTTTGCGCCTCGGCATCGTCTACTGGAGCGCGCAGGATAAGATGATTGCCGCCCGCCAGTGAATTTGCTGTCGCCCGCGCCTTGCCTTGGTCGCTGTTGTAGGTGATGACGATATGCGCGCCGGCCGCCGCCAGTCGCCGGCAGATGGCGCTGCCGATTCCGCCCCCGCCGCCGGTTACAACGGCTATCTGTCCCCGCAAGTCCGTCATAGGACCGCCCTTAGGTTTTGCCCGGTCTCTGTTGTCAATAAGAGCGCAGCGCCGCCGGCAGGTGATCGACGCGGTTCATGTAATGCAGCGTCGTCCAGCCATCATTGAAGTTGATCCGTGTGATGGCAGTATTGTCATGATAATAGCGCATGCTGTAGGGCCGGGACGGCAATTGCTCGAAGATCGCCTTCAGCAGAAGATCCAGAAAGCCCGCGTGCGATACCAGGGCAATCACATCATTGGAGTCGCTTCGTTCGCGCAGTTCCAGAGCGACTTTGATGGCGCGGTAATTGCTATGCGTCTCCAATTCGCGTCCCATTGCCGCATCGTACCAGCCGCATTCGTGAACATCCTCCGGCAGTTGAAAGCCGGGGAATTGGTTCAGGATTGCCGCGCGTGTCATACCGCCAAAACCTTGCACGCGGCCGTCCCGCTCCTGGAACATGCCGCCCATTTCGTGCAGGTCTAGCCAGACCGCGGGCGCCAGCCCCAGGGCCGCCGCCAGGGGCTGCGAAGTCAAGAGCGACCGGTACATGGCGCTGGTATAAAGATGCGTAATCGCGTAGCGCTCGCCGATGCCATCGGTCTCGCTGGCGATATGCCGCGCCAGCAGGTCACGCTGTTCATAACCCCGCGCTGTCAAATCGGGATCCACCTTGCGACGGTAGATTGTTTCATGGATCAGAACATTGTTTTCCGATTCCCCGTGCCGGATGAGGTATAAGCGCATTCGTCCAACCTTTGCTCGAATCTACCTGTTGTACAGTCACGGATTATAGGGCAATCCACGCTGAAAGGTAGCCGCTCCTTGTCACGTCTTTCGCCATCCTGTCGCCGGCGCCTTACTCGTCCACCCGGCAGCGCGCTCTGGTTTGCAGCGGCGCGCCTCGCTACACTAGCCTTGAAAGTCTGAAGTTCGAGCGAGAAGCTTTGATGGACAAGGTCGTTACTCTTACGCTTAATCCGGCGCTGGATGTCGCCACGAGCATTCATTCGGTCGCGCCGGAGATCAAGCTGCGCTGCGCCGCGCCGGGCTTTCATCCGGGCGGGGGCGGCATCAACGTGTCGCGCGCGATCCGCTTCCTTGGCGGCGAGTCAAGCGCGGTTTACGCCGCCGGCGGACACAACGGCGCCATGCTCAAGCGGCTGCTGAACAATGAAGGAATCGACAATCATCCGATCGAAATCGATGGCATCACGCGCGAGAACGTGGTGGTCTATGAAGAAAGCACGGGCTTGCAGTACCGCTTCACCATGCCAGGACCAGCCTTGAGCGCGGACGAATGGAACGCCTGCCTGGAGGCGCTTTTCAACCTGAAGCCGGCCTACATCGTCGCCAGCGGCAGCCTGCCACAAGGTGTCCCGCTTGAGATTTACGGCGAAATCACGCGCTACGCTCGCGAGTGCGGAATCCGCGTAATCCTGGATACGGACGGCGATGCGCTGAACCGCGCCATTGGCAAAGGCCTATTCTTGCTTAAGCCCAACCTGCGTGAATTGGAGCGATTCGCTGGCGAAACGCTGCCCGGTGAAAGGGAAATCCGCGCCGCCGGTCAGCGCTTGATTGCCGAAGGATTGGCGAAGGTGATGGTTGTCTCGTTAGGGGCGGCTGGCGCAGCCATGATCACGAGTGACGAATGTGTCTTTCTGCGCGCGCCTATTGTGCCGATTCGGAGCAAGGTGGGCGCGGGCGACAGCATGGTCGGCGGCATCGTCATGGGCTTGGCGCAGGGCTTGGAACTCATAGACGCGGCGCGATTGGGTGTGGCGGCGGGCAGCGCTGCGGTGATGACCGCTGGCACGGAGCTTTGTCGCAAAGAAGATGCCTGGCGACTGTACGACGAAGTCTCGATATCTTAATGGTAGACACCGTATAATTTTCGTACGCTGTAGTATTCGTACTAACTTGAAGTCATTCGCAGCAAGGAACGTGTCGCATGACCACAATTCGCGCGCGCAACGTCAATCACCCGCAGCACCGCGAGAACCTCAAAGCGGAAAAGTATGAGATAATCCGCGAAGCCATGCTTGCGTCGCTGTCGGACGAGACCTGGATGCCCTTTACTGAACTCGAAGACAAGGTGCGCGCCCGGCTTCACGACGCGGATGTGCCAGCGGCGCTATTCCCCAAGCCCGGTTCCGTCCGCTGGTATTGCAAAGCGGTGCAGCTGGATTTGGAAGCGCGCGGCGAAATTGAGCGCCAGCCCAAAAAGTCCCCGCTGCATCTGCGCAAGCGCCAGCCTGATTCGACCTAATCGCAATCCACGGCATCCGGCGCCAGCTCAACGGCGCTGTCCCAAATTCGCTTCCATTCGTCGAGGTAGAGCCCGGCGATTGTGGCGTCGCGGATGATCACGATGTTTTCGTCATTGCTTTGCGCCGCGCTCTTTGAAAAGTTGAAGGACCCGGTGATCACCGTAGCCTCGTCAATGATGATGACCTTGTGATGCAGAACATAGCGGTTGCCGTCTTGCCGCATGGCAGCGCCGGCGCAGTGCAGCGCGGGAAGCTGACTCCAACTGGCTGTGCTGTTGCGCTTCTCGAAGACGCCTTGCACGACAAGGTCTTTCTGCGCTGCAGCCAGCAGAATCGCCTCCGCCAGTTCTTCCAGCGAAAAGACGAAAGTCATGATATGAATCGAACGCGTCGCCCCTTCGATCTCCCTCTTCAGCGCGGCGATCTCGTCGCCTTCGGCGGCGAAGACGATGCGTACTTCAGCTCCTCCCTGACGAAATTCGTCGATTCCGTCATCGCTTGAACGCGCGCCGAATTCCCCACGCTCGAACATCTCATTGAACTCGGCTTGGTAGGCGCCGGCGGCATCCGCGCTGTGCAAAACCAAGACGTTGTTGTTGTTGCGGTAGGCGCCGTTGACCGTGTAATTCCAGGAGCCGGTCCAGACTGTGCTTCCATCCAGGATCATGAATTTGTTGTGCATCAGTCCGCTTCGCCCGTCATCGACGATCGGAACGCCGGCCGCCTGCAAATCTCGCAGCGCCGTGTTCTTGTCGTCATGCAAGCCATGGTCGTCATCGGCGACGATTCGCACCGCGACGCCTCGCTGATGCGCTTCGAGTATCGCCTGGTAGATTGCTTCGCTATTGAGCTCGAAAGCGGCGACATCAAGCCTATCCCGCGCTTCCACGATCGCCGCGGCCAGCGCCTCTTCGATGCCTCCATGGTAGCTTTCGCTGGCTGCGCCGGCGTCGGGCTCGTTGAAGTAGAGCTGCCAGCCATCTCCGATGTAGCCCCGTCCGAAATTGAATTGGACTTCGCTATACGCGGCCGGCGGCGGCGTCGGCGCGATTCTGGACTGCGCGTCCTGCGGCGATGAAGCTGCCTCATAAGCCGCCTGCAAGATGAAGGCGCCCATGAGGAGCAAGGGCAAAAGACCGGCAATTAACGTTCTTAGAGCGCGGAGTACTCTGCGTCGTTTGCCCGGGCTTTCGTTGCTTTGCATTAAGCCTTGCCGCCTGCCTGCGCCTTGACCGGCATTTATACTGACTTGTCGTCGCCCGCGCAAGGCGGTGTTAATCGACGGACTCCAACATGATATAATGTGGCGATTTGCCAAGTTCAGTCACTCGCGCGAGTCATGTCCATACTCACGGTCAGCAAGCTGGGCAAGTTCTACGGACCCGAAGAGATATTCAGCGATATCAGCGCCGCTATTCCAGTTGGCGCGCGCATCGCCCTCGTCGGACCCAATGGCGCTGGCAAGACGACGCTTCTTAACCTGCTCGCCGGTGTTGACGCGCCGACGAGCGGGAGCGTGAGTATCGCTGGCGGCGCGCGCCTGTCCTTCTTGCCACAGCGTCCGGAATTGGCAGGCGAGCACAGCCTCTGGCGCGAGCAGCTTAAGGCTTTCGCCGACCTGCGCGCGATGGAAAGCCGTCTGGCTGAGTTGGAAGGGGCGATGGCGGATGCGAACGCTGCCGACGGCGCCTTGGACGCCTACGGGCGGCTGCAGGCGGAATTCGAGCGGCTCGGCGGCTATGAGTACGAAACACGCATCAGGATTGCGCTCAGCGGACTGGGCTTTAGGCCGGCGGAGTACGATAAGCCGCTGCCACAGCTATCAGGCGGCGATAAGACGCGCGCCGCTCTCAGCCGCCGGCTTTTGGAAGAGCCGGACCTCTTGATTCTCGACGAGCCGACCAACCATCTGGACATTCAAGCGGTCGAATGGCTGGAAAAGTTCCTGGCGTCTTTCCCCGGCGCCGTGCTCGCCGTCAGTCACGACCGAACCTTCATCGACAACTTCGCGGCGACAGTCTGGGAAATCGAATACGGACGGCTGCAAATCTATCGCGGCAATTACAGCGCCTACCGGAAACAGCGCGCTTCTCAACGAGAAACGCTGCGTCACGACTACTACTGGCAGCAGCAGTTCATCCGCAAGGAAGAAGAATTCATCCGCCGCCACATGGGCAGCCGCGGTACCGCCCAAGCAAAGGGGCGCCTCAAGAAACTCGAGACGATGAAGAAGCGCGGCCTCGTATTGGAAGGTGGACCGCGCCGACATAAGAAAATGTTCCTGGAGATGAGCGATCACTTGCGCAGCGGCGATCAGGCGATTGTCACGCGCGATCTGCAGATTGGCTACGATTCGGCGAAGCCCCTGCTGGGGACGCCCGACTTGCTGGTCCTTCGCGGTGAAACCGTCGCCATCATCGGCAGAAACGGCGTCGGCAAGACGACGCTGTTAAAGACGCTCAGCGGGGATCTGCCGACGCTGGCCGGCGAAGTAAGCCTGGGCGCCAAAGTCAAGATTGGTTATTTCGCGCAGGCGCAATCGACCTTGAATGCCGCAAGCGCGATCATCGACGAGATCCGCGCTGTCAAGCCGCTGCCCCTGTCGCAAGCGCGCGACTGGCTCGGGCGATTCTTATTCAGCGGCGATGATGTCTTCCGTCCAATATCATCGCTTTCCGGCGGCGAGCGCGGACGCGTGGCGCTGGCGAAGCTCGCTCTAGAGGACGCCAGCCTTTTGCTGCTGGATGAACCGACCAATCACCTCGACATCGACAGCCAGGAAGTGTTGGAGGCGGCGCTGGCCCGCTTCGGCGGGACGATCCTCCTGGTCAGCCACGATCGCTACCTTGTTGACAACCTAGCGACGCAAATCTGGGAAGTCAAGGCCGGCGAAATGACGGTGATCGACGGCGATTATCAGGAATACCTGCGCCAGCGAAATCGCGCCTTAGAGCAAGAGTCGAAAGCGAAAGAGGCGAATTCGCAAAACCGACATGGAAAGCGCCCGGCCCTGTACCGCGACAAAAAGCATGGGCTGAACCCCTTCGAGCTTGCCAAACACACAGCCGCGCTCGAAGAGAAAATCCAGACATTGGAAACGAGCTTGCATGAAATCAGCCTGCAACTGGATGATGCCAGCCTGGCCGGCGATGCCGACGCGGTACGCCAATTGGGCCTCGACTATGCCAATACGGAGGCGAAGCTGGAGGCGGCGCTGGAAGAGTGGGGAAGGTTCGTCGGCTAGCATGAGACAGCGGCTCGGCGGACTGCGCCTGTACCGCCGCCGGTGTATGCTTATAGGCGATATTGTTGGCTGTGGTTTTGCAAGTTAGCGAAACGAGGGAGCCTGAACTTGGACATTGCCTGGCACGGTTACAGTTGTTTTCGCATCACCGAGCGCGGACATACATCGGTGGTGACCGATCCTTACCGAGCGAAGAACCGCGGCGGCAAATTTCGTTTGGCCGCCGATCTCGTCACCGTCAGCCACGACCGCGCAAAGCACTGTGTCGAAGAGGTTCGCGACCAGCAATACGTCATCGCTGGTCCCGGCGAATACGAAGTTGGCGAGCTGTTCATTACCGGAATCGCGCTGCATCATCATGATGTCGAGGCGGACACGGTGCGTGAAAATGTCGCCTACCACTTCGAGTATCCCAACGATCTGAGCGTCTTGCATTTGGGCGCTTTGCGTCAACTGCCGGAACCGTCCACTTTTGAGCAGTTGGATCAGGTGAATGTGCTGCTGCTGCCGGTGGAAGGCGCCGTGCTCGGTGGCGATCAGCTAGCCGATCTGATCAGTGTGATCGAGCCGAGCTATGTCGTGCCGATGCAGCCAATTCTGCTTGCGGACTCCGAGTTTGCAACTGCCGTCGAGAGCTTCTTGAAGGTGATGGGCGTCAGTATCGAGGATGAAGAGGACGGATTGCGCGTGACGCCAACGAGTTTGCCCGAGCAAACCCAGGTTGCGCTCCTTAGCGCCAATCATAAGCCTAGCTGAAACCTTTCAAACTCGTTGGCAATAAATTTGCGGTATAGTATAGGCAATTGGGCGATCTACCACACGGGTGCGGGCTCATGCCAAACGGAAACGTCAAGATTCTCATGAATTGGGATATCAAGCCTGGTTTGGACCAGGAATACTTCGAGTTTGTCATGCGCGAGTGGGTGCCCAATACCACCAAACTGGGGCTCACTCCAATTGAAGCGTGGTATAACGTCTACGCCCGCGCTGATATTCCGCGCATAATGGCGGGCGCCATCGCCGAAGACGCCGTCTTGATGCGCGAAATCATCACCAGTTCCGATTGGGCGGACCTGCAAGCCAAACTGATGGAATACGTTGAGAATTACAGCCACAAGATCGTGCAAGTCACCGGCGACTATCAGCTGTAGCAAGCGTGCTGACTATCACAATTACTTCCACGAAAGATTTGTGAAGGCTTCCGTCTAAGAAAGATTTCCAAAATAATTCAAAGTGTGTACGGGCTAGCGTAGGTTAGTGTCTACGCTACCCGGCGGCTCGCCCTTGTTTGCCTTGCGCCGTCAATTGAATTTTCGCAGGGCTAACTTAGAACTGCTCAGAATCAACTCTGTATCGAATCTGTCGGTAAAATGCGAATGGGCGGCCCACTGGGTCGCCCGTTTTACTTTCATAAGTTTGTTGCAGGGCGGCTCACAGCTGCGGGTAGACACTGCGGGTCAGTCGCCCCTGTTTACGTTGCGAGCGGCAAACCCCATCCCCCGGCCCCTTCCCCA
>JAPOYT010000084.1:6076-12995 GCA_026706445.1 Chloroflexota bacterium | reverse complement strand
GATGCGGTTTCTCCGTCTCTCGCGCGCTTTCCAAGCCGGAGACGCGCTGAGTCAACTCGCCGACTTGCTCGACCACCCGAGTCTGCGAGAATTGCTCCAATGCCTCGACGCGCTGTTCTAAAACTGGATCGTTTTGCGCCACAGCAACTCACCTTGAGCGCTTCACACAATCAAGATTATAGGCATAGTTTGGCTGAAATGCAAATCGCGCTGCCCGAAACCCCCGGGCAGTCGCATCGCATTGTATCCCCTCAACCCACCGCAGCACGCACAATCTCGGCCATCCGCGCCTCGGTCGCCTCGTCCAGATCCGTCTTCAAGAACCAGGCGTTGGGAATGAGCTTGTCGGGCGCGTTCTCGTCGATGAGCAGATTCGCCTTCTCGGTGAGGCCAAAGGTCAGGTAGTCATCTCTGCGGATGAAGACGAGGACGGGTTTGCTGCGGCCGCGGGCGTAACCGGGCATGCCATACCACAGTCGCGGCTTGAGCTCGGGCGCGGCTTGCAAGATGATGTCGTGCATCCGCAAGCCGATGTCCGCGTCCTCGCCAAACATCTGCGGGATCTTTTCCAACACCGCCGCCAGATTGTCCGCGTCCTTGTCTGCTTTTTTGGTCGCCATATCAATTTCCTTTCATTGACCGCAAGCTGGAGCAAGCGCTTGCGCCGTCAAACAAGCCTACAGGAACAGTTTCAGCACTTCAAGTCAAGCGCGACAGCCGCTGCATGTGCTGGCGATTGTCGCGGTAGAGATCGCGGTAGATCGAGTAGAGTTGGTCGTATATCGCCTTCGCCTCCCGATTCGGCTCGACGCGGCGCGCAATGCGGACCCAGCGCTCCCGCAGCGGGCGCCAATCGTCGAAGATGCCGGCCGCCATGCCCGCGATATAAGCGTCGCCGTAGGCCGCGCCGATGGTCTCCGCCGGCAGATCTTGCGGCAAGCCGGTCACATCGCTGCAGATTTGCAGCCAGAGCGCGTCCTGCGCCCCGCCGCCGATGGCGATCAAGCGCTTCGGATTCGCATCCGCGGCCGCCATCGCCTCGATGTTGTGGCGCAGACCGTAAGCGATGCCCTCGAGGCAGCTGCGATAGAGGTGGGCGCGCTTGTGGCTGAGCGTCAAGCCGAAGAAGAGGCCCCTGGCGCCCACATCGTTGATCGGCGTCCGTTCGCCGCTGAAGTACGGCAGGGTAATCAGCCCGGCGCTGCCCGGCGGCGTTTGGGCGGCGCGCTCCGCCAGCAGCGAAAAGGCGCTTTTCCCGCTTTCTTCCGCAGCCAGGCGCTCTTCATGAGCCAGCTCATCGCGGAACCAGGTCAGCAGCGCGCCCGAAGTGGACATGCCGGCCGCCAGAATCGCCGCGCCCGGCGCCGCATGAACCGATGCCCAGAGGTCGCGATGCGGGCGGTAGCGCGCGGTCGTCTGTATCAGGAAGAGCGTGGTGCCGTACATCACCATGAGATCGCCGTTGGAGGTTGCGCCAGCCGCGACCGCTTCGGCGAGCGCATCCGCTGTGCCGACAGCGACCGGCGTGCCGCGCGGGATGCCTGTTTCCGCAGCCGCTCCCGCCGTTACTGTACCGGCGCATTCAACCGACCAGCGCGTCTCCGGCAGCCAATCCAGCGGGCAGACCGTCTCGACCCAGTCCTGGCGCCAAGACAACTGATGCGCATCAAAGAAGGGCGTGAAATAGGGAGCGACATAATTGTCGAGGACAAAGTTATCGGTGAGCTTGAAGACGAGATACGTGGCGGCGGTGACGATCTTGCGCGTTTTGCCGTAAAGCTCGGGCTGATGTTTGCGATACCAGAGCGCCTTGGGACCGACCGATTGCGCCGAGAGCAGCTGACCCGTCCGCGCGAAGATGGCGTCTTCGCCCAGCGCCGCCGTCATTTCCGCGATTTCTTCGCCGGCGCGCGTGTCGATGCCATAGAGGATGGCGCGGCGCAGCGGACGATAATTCTCATCGAGCGGCAGCATAGTTGGGGCGATGGCGCTGGCGGCGACGCCCGCAATCCGATGCGGGTCGATGCCGGCGTTGGCGATCAGGGCGCGCGAGATGGCGCAGAAATCACCCCACCAGATGGCCTCAGCGTCTTGCTCCGCCCAGCCGGGCTTGGGCATTTCGAAGCTGTGGGGGACCGAGCGCTCGGCGATGATGCGCCCGCCCAGATCGACCAGCGCACCCTTTGAGCTGGAGGTGCCGATGTCGATGCCCAGCAGCAGGCGATCGTCGCTCACCAGTCAAGCTCGACCGGCTGCCCGGATTGCGCCGATTCTTCAATGGCGGCCAATACACGCGTGACCAGCGCTGCTTCGGCGCCGGTGGCGAGCACGGGCGCGTCATCGACGACGGCGTCGACGAAGCGGGCGATCGCCTCCAGCACAAAGCCGTTGAGACGAACCGTGCTGGCATCAGCCGACAAACCCAGCACATCGGGCAGGCTTGCGTCAGCGCGCGTGAATTTCTCCACCATGCGATGATCGGATGTGTTGATGTGCATGACGCCTTCGCTCCCCAGCAGTTCCATCTTGAAATTAAAGACGTTCGGCTCGGTTTCGGGAAGAATCCAGCTATTCTCCAAGGTGACGACGGCGCCGCGCTCGAATTCGACAATTGCGATGTGGAAGTCTTGCGTGTCGACGCCCAACTCTCTCAGGACGCCCGATCGGCTGACGGCGTAGACGCGCTTCGGCCGGTCATCGAGCAGCCAGCAAGACATATCCAGGGTATGACTGGCCAAGAACCAAAGCGCCGAGCTCTTGCTCGCCCAAGGCAGCATCTGCGTCGGCACGAAAGTCGTATTGCTTAGGCGGGCGTAGATATACTTGAGTTCGCCCAGATCGCCGTCCAGCACCGCCTTCCTGGTCGCGACAAAGGCGGGATTGACGCGATTCTGGAAGTCCACCATCAGCTTGACGCCGGCGGCATCAGCGGCGCGCAGGATCGCTTCGGCGTCTTCCACGGTGGTCGCCAGCGGCTTCTCAACCAGGATATGTTTACCTGCTTCGGCGGCGGCGACGGCGATCTCGCGGTGGGCGAAATCCGGCGTGGCGATTGATACCGCGGCGATATCGGAGCGCGCGAGCAAATCGCGATAGTCGGCATAGACATGCGGCGCATCGTAACGCTCGGCGACTTCGCGGGCGCGCGCCTCATTCAGATCGCAGATGGCGACCAATTCCGCCTGCGGCATGCGATGATAAACTTGCGCGTGCAGGTCGCCGCCGACGATGCCCGCGCCGATGACGCCGAATCCGGCTTTTGTCATGTGAACTCCTCTGCGGTATGGATTCCAGTATGATTTAGATACAATCTTAGACTAGAGAAATATCTTAAGATAGCAATTACATAATTTGAGATAAGAATCATCCTATGTTATGCTTCTGCTATAAGGAAGCATCACCCTTGCAAAGGAAAGCGCATGGACATAGAAGACAAACTGAACCAGCATGAACGCAGCATTGGTCGAATCGAAGGCAAACTGGAATCCCTGGCGACGAAGGAATTTGTCCGTAAGGAAGTTAACGACGCTGTCAAGATAATTGACGCCAAGATTGATGCGAAAATCGATAGACTGAACGACGACATCGGCAGCCGTTTCGATGAGCTAAGCGACAAGATAGAAAAAGAGCGCAGTTGGCGCATGAAAATCACCGGCGGCGCCAGTATCCTCGCGCTGCTTTTCGTCGCCGTTTCCACCTTGATTACCACGCTTGTAAGTTTAGGCGTCATCACACCGTAGCAACTCTCCACTTGGCGATCCGCCGATATTCAGTTTCTCTCCAAATACAGATTCTCGCGCCTCGGACTGCGCTTCCAGCAGGCGCTTATCCTTTCACCGCGCCAAAGGTAAGCCCGCGGACGACGTATCGACCCAGAAGCAAGAAAATGATCATCGGCGGCAGCATGGCGACCACCGCCGTCGCCGCGATATGCCCCCAATAGACGCCGGTTGAAGCGAAGAAACTGATGGCGCCGACGGGCAGAGTCGTCGTGCTTTGCTTGCTGAGCGCCAGCGGGAAGATAACATTGTTCCAACTGAAGACAAAGGTGAACATGGATGTGACGATGATGCCGGGCAGCGCCAACGGAATGATGATGCGGAAAAAAGCGGCGAAGCGATTGGCGCCATCGACCCAAGCCGCTTCCTCCAAATCGAGCGGCACCTCGTCCATGAAGCTCTTGAGCAGCCAGACAGAAAAGGGAATGGCCAGGGTCTGCAAGGTCACGATCATCGCCTGGTAGCTGCCGGCCCAGCCGATGCGCGACATCAGGATGAAGTAGGGAATTACGAAGACGATCGGCGGCGCGATCAGCAAACTGATATACCAGTTCATGATGAATTCTTTGCCCCGCATCGCAAAGCGCGACAGGGCATAGGCGGAGGCCAGCGCGAAGGGCAAGCTGAGCAGCGTGGCGCCGCTGCTGACGATGACGCTGCTGAGCAGCTGCGGCGCGTTGTTGCCCGGGTCGACGAAGGTATCGCCGAAGTTGCCCAGATAAGGCTCAAAGATGAGCTGCGGCGGCAGCGTATACGCTTCACTGGGATGGCGAAAGGCGAGCAAGATGAACCAGAGAATCGGTCCTAGGAAAAAGATCATGACCAGCGTCATGAGCGCGTAAACGATGACTTTCTGCCGCCTCTGCATCCGCCGCATCCGCTCACCATTCCCGCTTGCGATAGATGAAGAAGAGGTAGAGATTGATGATGACGCTGACGATGATGACCACGAGCCAGGTCATGGCGGCGGTGGCGCCGATGTTGTAATTGACCAAGCCTTCGCGATACAGGTTGAAGCTGAGTGTGCGTGAAGAGACGCCGGGTCCGCCGCTGGTGAGCACAAAAACCAGGTCGAAGCTGTTGAAGAGCTGCATGAAACGAATCATCACCAGAAAGGCGGCGATAGGACGCAGCAGCGGCAAGGTGATCGACCAGAACATACGCCATGCGCTCGCCCCATCCACCTGCGCCGCTTCCTTGACCTCCTCCGAAATCGACAGCAAGCCGGCGTAGAGCACAATGGCGAAGAAGGGCGTCCACTGCCAGGTATCGACGGCGCCAATGCTGAAGAGCGCCGTATTGGCATTGCCGAGGAAACCCTGCGGCGGCACAGGGAAGCCGATGCCGGTCAGCATCCAGGGCAGAAGGCCGCCTTTGGGCTCCAGCAGATAGCGAAAGAGAAAACCAGCCACCACCGGCGCCAATGTCGTCGGCATGATCAGCAGGGCGCGCATCAAACCCATGCCGCGCAAGTGCGTATGCAGCAGCAGCGCGATGCCCATGCCGAACCAGAATTGCGCGAAGGTACCGAGGAAACCCAGGAGCAGCGTGTTCTTCAAAGCCACGCCAAAGGGCGTCACCTGGAAGACCATGCGGTAGTTGTCCAAGCCCGAATAATAGAGCGGCGCCGGACCCATCTGCAAATTCCAGAACCAGAAGCTGTTGCGCAGGGCGAATGCCAGCGGATACAAAATCAGCGCCAGCAGTACAATGACCGATGGCGCCAGGAGGAGATATGGGAGGCGGATGCGGAGTTTCATGCGGTTCTGCGGAATATGGTATAGAGGCGTTTCGCCGAAACGCCCGCGAAACACAACGGCTAAACGTAATTCGTAGGGGCGAGCCGGTGGCTCGCCCCTACACAATCACGCGCAGCGGCGGGCGACTCACAGAGTCGCCCCTACAGTTCGACGATTGCGACCGCCCATTATTTTGGGCGAGACAAGTCTCGCCCCTACAATTTCCCAAATGTGGACGAGCGCTACATCCCCGACAGGCTGGCTTGCAGCGCCTTGGTATTCTCCAGCGTGTCGTCGAAGCTCTCGACGCCGTAGGGGATCATCTGATTGCCCTTCAGGATATTCTCGAAGAGCGTCTGCGTGGTGGCAAGCGCTTGCTCCGAAGAGACCTGACCGGACATCGCCTGGTTGATCTGCAAGCCGTAGACGCCTTCCAGCGAGGTGTAGATGGGCGCCGGCGGACGAACCACCTTGCCGTCACCGAGCTTCATCATCTCCAGCTGCGTGCCCAGGAAGGGATAGATCTCGTTCAGCCCGGCATCGTCGTAATTGGATTGGCGGCTGAAGTCGGCGAATTGATAACCCTTGACGTTGACCTCGCCCATCGCCTTCTGCGCTTCCGAGCTGGTCGCCCATTTGATGAATTGCCAAGCCGCTTCCTGATTGGCTGAGGTCGATGGCATGCCCAGCGACCAACCACCCAGGCTGACCACCTGATCGCCGCCGGCGGTAAGCGTCGGCAGCACTGCGGTTTCGAACTTGTCGACTACCGGCGAGGGTGTACCGGTCAGATAGCCTTCGTTGTTGACCAGGTAGAAGTAAGGCGTCCAATGATAGAACATGCCGATATCGCCCTGCGAGAAGCGCGTGCCGGCGTCAAACCAGAGGTAATTGATCGATTCCGGCGGCGACAGCTCGTAGAGGCGCTTCCAGTCATTCAGCGCAGCTAGGTTGGCATCGCTGTTAATGGTCGGCGTGAAGTCCCAAGGCGCTTCGGGGAATTGGGTGAACCAACGGGTGCCGTAGCTGGCGGATAGCTGGCTGTACATATGCACAACGGGCACCGGCTGCGCGCCGATGACGGTCGTGCCGTACATCGAAGTGCCATCGAGGTCCATGCCGTTAATCTGCTCGAGGATGCCGAAGTAATCTTCCCAGGTCCACATGCCGGCGTCAGCCACCGACGACGGCAGCGGATCAACCCCGGCCGCCTTGAAGAGATCGGTGCGATACATGATGCCCTGGGCATAAGAGGCGATGGGCAGCGTCCAGACGCTGTTGCGCCAGGTGCTGAGCGAATAGAGGCATTCCGGCACGAAGTCATCAAAGTGGGCATCGGAATCCATCGAGATGAAATCATCAAGCGAGCGGATCCAGCCGTTGTCGGCGTATTGGCTGATC
>JAPOYT010000084.1:0-6028 GCA_026706445.1 Chloroflexota bacterium | reverse complement strand
GAAATCATCAAGCGAGCGGATCCAGCCGTTGTCGGCGTATTGGCTGATCCACATCTGGTCGACGGCGATGACATCGGCATCGGCGCTCTGTGTCAGAAATGCGTTGACCAGGCGCGCTTGCAAGGCGGTATAGCCAAGCGATTCAATGTTGACGGTGATGCCGGTCATCTCGGTGAATTGATCGGTGACGCTCTGCAACGCCAGATCCCAGGGATCGCCAACGGTGAGGACGTTGATTGCCGAATCGGATTGGGCGGCGACGCGGGCGAGATTACCCAAGGGCGTAGCGCCCGCCAGCGCGGCGCCGGCTGCGCCACCAGCTTTCAGAAAGTCGCGGCGGCTGATTCCTTGTTTGGACATGACTGACTCCTTGATTTTTGAATGCGATTGAAATAACCATCGGCGACTTCGTTCGATAGGCGCCTCCTCCCTGTCTCGTTAGATCAGCAGTTTACCGCCTAGCATGACCGGCTCGCCATCGACATAAAGCGCGCCTCCGGTTCGCAGGTCCTTGACCAAATCCCAGTGTATGCTCGATCGGTTAACTCCGCCACATGCAGGATAAGCGCGGCCCAGCGCCAGATGTATCGTGCCGTCGATCTTTTCATCATACAGCATATCGCCGCTGAAGCGATTGATATGCGGATTCATGCCAATGCCAAATTCGCCCAGGCGGCAGGCGCCAGCGTCCGTCTTCAGGATGCGCCGCAGGTAATCCTCGTTGCTGCTCGCGCTGGCATGGATTAGCGCGCCGTCCTTCCATTCCAGGCGGATGTCCTCCATGCGCGCGCCGCCAAATACGCCGGGAAGCTCAAAGTGAATGCAGCCGTTCAGCGAGGCATTAACCGGCGCGGTGTAGATTTCGCCATCGGGCAGGTTGATCTTGCCATCGAAGACGAGCCATTTGCGCCCGGCGACGGAGAAGCTGAGGTCGGTGTCAGCGCCGGCGACGATGCGAACCGTCCGCGAGCCGCATAAGCGTTCCGCCGATGCGCGCCAGCCCGCCGAAGCCGACTCGTAGTCCAGCAGACAGGCGGCGAAGAACATGTCTTCCAGCGCCGCAAGTTCGATGCCGCTGCTGCGCGCCATGGCCGCATTGGGCGCGCGAACCAGGCACCAGCGCGTCTCACGCCATCGCATCGCCGAGATCGCGCCCTGCGCCGCCTGATTGGCCGCCAGCGTCGGCGCGTCAATATCGCGCATCAAGCTTGCGTCGCTCGCCCCGCGCAAAGCAATGTAGACATCGGCCCAGTCCATGCCATAAGCCTCGATCTCGGGCCGCCAGCTGACCTGCTCGGCATCGCCAAACCGCAGCAGCGAATGGCGCAGCTCCTCGGACAAGAACTGAACTTGGGGATAGGCGCCGGCTTTGACGCAGGCTTCGTAGACTGCATGCGCCAGCGGGAATGTATCGGCTTCGACCATGGCGATCATGACGCGTTCGCGCGGCTGGACTTCGGTCGAATAACCCACCAGCACATCGGCGACCTGCCGCCAGCGCCGATCCATCGCTTCAGTCTCCGCGGACGGATTTGGCGATGCGCATGAAGTCGCGCACGCGCTCGGCATCGACCTCGTTCCAGATGTAGCCAGCGCGCTTGAAGGCGGTGCCGGTGACCGTGCCATCGGCGATGGCGAGCGTGTCCGAGAGATTGCCCGCGTTGACGCCGGTGTTGGCGAAGACGGGCGTATCGGGCACAACTTCTTTGACCAGCTTCAGCGTCTCGCTGGAGGTCTCGGCGCCGGCGGTCAAACCGGAGACGCAGAGCGCGTCCGGCTGCGCCACGAAGACAGTCGAAATGGCGATATCGACCACGTTCCGATTCGACAGATAAACGGCCGACTCGGGCACGATATTGAAGAGCAGCTTGATATGGGCGCCGCCGACCGCCTGCTGATGGCGGATGACCTCGCCGCAATTGGTGTTCCACAAGCCGTAATCGCTGGCGTAGACGCCGGTGAAGATCTCGCGCGCGAAGCCCGCGCCGGTCGCCACGGCCACGTCAATCGAAGCTTTCGGGTCCCAGAGCACATTGACGCCGTAAGGGCGGTCGATATCGGGGCGCAGCTCGGCGATGACGCGGGCCATGCAGGCGCTGGTGATCGGCTCGACCTGGGTGAGATAGGGCAAGCTGGCTTCGTTGGAGAACATGATGGCGTCGACGCCGCCTGCTTGCAGGGCGTGGAGGTCGGCGCGGGCTGAGTCGATGACGGCTTCGAGTCCGCCGGCGGGGTCGTAGGCGGGGTCGCCGGGCAAGGCGCGCAGGTGGCACATGGCGATGATGGGCTTGTGGGTGTGGAAGTGGGATTTTAGCCAGGTCATGGCGGGAGTATAGCATGGCGGTGGGGGTGTTGGCGAAGGTGGGATGAGGCGGTCGATAACCGCCGAGAGGCCGAGGGGATATTGCGGGATTTGCGCAATGCGATTCCGGGCTTGCGCAAAGGCGAAACGTAGCGCTGGCGGGGGTTCGCGCGGGATCAGAGGACGATTTTGCGTTTGCGCGCGAGAAGGAAATTTGCGCAAATGCGGCAAGGCCGGCACGTGAAAGTATTAGGGACTGATATTGCATTGTCCGTTTTTCGGACAATAAAAAACTTTTTTCGGACAAAGTTGCGCTTTGGGGACGAAGTTGGGACGGGATCGGGGTATGGGCGCAGGCGGTCATGCTGTGAGGGTAGCGGAGGTTGTGTTGGGATGGGCGACTATATGGTCGCGGTTTTGGGAGGAATGTGGAATTTGGGTCGGGACTTGGCGGGGGAGTGGCGTGGGGGTGGGGTGTTGGCAAAGACGTAAAGTGGACTTTCGCTCAAGAGTTGTCTTCAAATGAGAACTAGTAGCCGTGATAGAAGATTAAGCATAAAAAACGCCCGCTTAACGGGCGGGCGACTCTTAATCTGAACTTCCTTGCGTTTCGGAGCTATCTTCGCTCTTCCGGTCAATGTTATCGCGCAACCGGTCTAGTGCTCCTTCTTGACCATCGTCCAACAGCTCGGCCTTTTCTTCGTCAAGGAACCGCGCTTCAAACTCGATTTCTCCAAACTTCGCGCGCAACCACCGAGGGTATGTTATGAACAGAAACGCGAAAAGTAGGGAAACTACGACTGAATCGATTGGATACCGTTCTTTCAATGCGTATAGAGCAAATCCAATCAACAATGCTCCAGCGAGGAGCCGTATGATAGTTTGCATTTATCATCGGACGCCTACATACAACATTGTCATAGCGAAGATGACAAACACCAGCGTTTCTCTAGCTGATCCACCGTCACTCAATCCAATGAATATCCCTAATCCTGACAAAGCCAGCATTGAGACGAGAATCAGCGGATCTTTCACTTTCATAGATCGCACCCTTCTACTCGGCCAGCGATTTATCTGCACTAATGTCCTCCATTCTCTATATTGCCTTGAGAATATAAGAAATATATGACTCGACCGCAAGAAACTCGAACGGATTCGTGCATAATAGACAAGATAGTGTGGGCAATCGTGCCGAATACTGCCTTTCACAGCGCATGAACAATATTATGGTAGAATGAGAGTGGTTTCGCTTGAAACTAGAAGCGAGATTTCAGAAATCAATGTGAAGCGACTCACTTGAGCGTTCATATTCAGAACATAGCACAGAATCGACAAGATTATGTTTGTTATTTGGCTATAGGTTTAATTCTGGAATAAGTACGAATCAATTATTGAGTCGACTCAGAAATTGGAAACTTACCAATGAAGAATCGCAGTGTATCAGACAACACAGTAAGACTTGTTGTTGTGCTTTTCGCGATGTTCACGATGTATGTGCTTGACAAAATGGGGCAGGAGCAATCTCTCGAAAATCGCGAGGCCTGCGTAAGTGAACATGAGGAGTCAACTCCCAACGAGGATGCGGAGCAAGGTTTGTCCTAGTCCTCTTGTAGCGAAGTAAGTTGTCATGGCCACCAATCAATTGAGCTTAGTAATTTCGATCGACCAGGACGGAATGTACTCTCCCCAGTATCCCATGCGAATGTATGCCTTTATGCGACAGGACTGGGTAACCCTGAACTGGTTGGGAAGACTACTATTATAGTCCGTGAGACAGCGGTCTCTGGACTTCGAGATGATCCACATCCTGGCATCTGCTTGTCCGCTCCGCTTTTTTGTTCTGTAAATGCCAGGTGCGAAAACCAGATCGACCGGAATCTGTCCGAAGTTACGACCTCGGATTGTCCATCCATCGGCCTTTGGTGTCTCTACTTCGTCCGACACTTTGGTGATCGATAACTCCCACCGCCTATTTTCATCGGCCCACACTCCCAGAGACACCTCCAACGTCGCATAAATTTGGCAGTGTCGCTCGATTCGTACTATTGCCGGGAAAGTCACATCTTCCCAGACGAAGCAAGCGTCTGGCACGCTGATGATATTTGTCAGCCAAGCAAATCCACCTCTGGCAGCGCTGGGAGACAGCGGTTCCTTCAACTCGTACACTCCGGGCGTCAGGTTAAGCGAAACTGATCGTTCACTTGGCCCCCGCCCGTTTACTCTCCAGATCCGTTCGATCGCTGGTACAGGCGTTGCGGTCGGCAAGGGCGTCGGCGTTGCAGCAGGCTCCAAGCACTGCTGACCGATATCACTCAGATACGGCAAGAACTGCTCACCATGAATCGTGTGTATCGCCCTCAATGCTTTGCAAATCGTGGCATCTTGTCCCGAAACCGTTCCCATAATGGAGGCAAGCAAGACCAGACCAATTGCTGTGCGTATGTACCTAAGCATTGAAACACCTCCTGCAACTTGATCAATAGGACATTTTCGCTATCAGGAATTTGACAGGCGAAAAAGGGTGCTGAACAAAAAACACGTCCGGCGATAGAAAGGGTAATCCCCCTTGTTAGAGAACATGACAGCGTCGACGCCCGCGTCCATGACGTGGCGGGAGTGTAGCATGAGGGGAGGGTGTTCGCGAAGGGCGACGCAACTACAACACCCGTGCTGCGTATACGCTGTTGGATTCGATAAATTGATATGGAAATGGAGCGCACATGACCTACAAGGAGCTTCACCAAGATTTTGTGTTGAATTCACGTAGTCGCTGGCGGCAGCTCGTACAGGAGCTGCCCGACGATGACCCTGCACGGTTGAGACTTGGGTTTGGCGAGATAGCGTTTTCGATAATTGACATGGCCGAACCAATTACGGCTGAAACACTGAGCGTCGCTCTTTCGAACAGACCAAGAGGTTGGCATACGTTCTCGACGGAAGACTGGTACTACCCAAACAGTGATCGCGAAGAAATCGAGCGCTGGCGAGGTGACCCTGAGAGGTTTCCAGTTGGGCGCATGATCGCGAAAGGCGACTACGGCCGGATACAGTTAAGCGGCAACGTCTATCGCCGAATAGGATACCAAGAACGGTGGCAGTTTCACGATCCGGGCACGGTATTCGATCTTACGACCCCCATATGTGACGTTGGATGCATGTTGCTATATGCGGCGGACATTGCGGATTGGTGCGGCGAAAACCACGACATTTTCTTCAGTTTCAATTATTCCGGTCTTCGCGGTCGTCGGCTTGACATGTCTCGCGGCTGGTTTGATCACACCGCCATTTTCAAAAGCGAAGCAGAAGCTTTCTGCGGTCCAATGGAACCATTGAGCGCACGGATAATCAGGCTCGAACTGCGACGCGTTCTACTGGACTTGTTATCACCACTGTTTAAGGAATTCTCAGGATTCCTGCTCAAACCAAGCTTAATCGACCACTATGTTCGTCAAGAGATTCTCGGAAACTATCCTGATGGCAGGTGATCGGAATCAATCAACCATGTCGCTACCTTGACTTGACTGTCATAAATGCGCGTGTACGGACCTTCCATCTCGTGTATTGACTACACAATCTCCCCCTCAACCCGCGGCTGGCCAAGGTATTGCCGCTCCTGCTCGACGATCTCCGGATCCAACTTCACAAAGAGCGGACGCGGCGCGCGCAGCCTCTGACCCGGCGCCAGCTCGCTCGCTTTCCACTCGCCAATCGCCGCGCTCCCGTCAT